>NZ_JBHWJZ010000004.1:0-150976 GCF_042731085.1 Streptomyces sp. NPDC059875 | reverse complement strand
TCTTTTGTCGGGTCCCGCTGTCGGCGCTGTGGGTAGTGTTCTGTTTGTGGGGGCTGCTGTTGGGGGGCCCGGGGGGGGGGGGGGGGGGGGGGTGGGGGGGGGGGGGGGGGCGCCCCCCCCCCCCCCCCCCTCCTGTGTCAGGTGCAATCGGGGACAGGGCTGGATCCGGCGCAGTCGTCCGGGTTGTTGTCGCTGATGACGGTGCGGACCCGCGTCACGGTGGCCCTGTTGTAGATACCGCCGCCGGCATCACCGGTGTCGAAGTTGTTCGCTTCGTTGCCGGTCACCGTCGAACGGTTCAGCGCCACCGTGCCGCTGTCGTTGTTGATGCCGCCGCCTTGGGATTCCGCCGTGTTGCCGCTCACCGTGGCTCGGTTCAGCGTCGCCGTGCCGCCGGTGTTGTGGATGCCGGCGCCGAAGGAGCCGTGGTTGCCGCTGACCGTGGACCGGTTCAGCGTCAGCGTGGCGCCCGCGTTGTTGAGAATGCCGCCACCGAAGACGGCGTCGTTGCCGCTCACGGTGGAGCGGCTCAGGGTCAGCGTGCCGCTGTTGTCGATGCCTCTGCCGGGGGTCAGGGAAGGATGGACGATGCTCAGGGTGTTCAGTTGCACCTGAACACCCGCGGTGACGGTGAGCGTGGTGGCGTTGGCGTTGCCCTCGAGGGCGGCCCCGGCAGCCCCGGTCAGGGTCAGGTTCTTGTCGATCGTGAAGCTTCCCGTGCAGACGCCTTGCACACGCAGAGTCTCCCCCGGGTCTGCGTCGTCGATCGCCTGCTGCAGGTCGTCGCTGGGGCACTGCACCAGGACGACCTGGGCCGTGGCCGGCACCGCCCCGACCAGGCCGGCCGCCCCCACCGTCGCCGTCACCGTCGCCGCCTGCACCCACCGGCGCCAACCCACCCGAGCTGCTCGCTTGAGCATTCAGCTTCTCCTGTCTCTGTGCGGGGGACGCCCCACGGCCCCACCCGCTGTGGTTCTCGTATCGGGGCGACCTGAGCGGCCGCACTCCGAAGAACCGGTGCCCGGCAGGACGGGAGCCGGGCCGGAAGCGGACTCCGCGTCCCCCGAACGGCCCGGAACAAGGACCGGACCGGCCCACAGCGGGCGGCAGCGGCCGTAGCAGGAGCCACGGGGCGGCCCGGGGGCCGCCGCCGCAATCCACCGACGGCCCGTCAGGAGTGCGCCGGATCCGGCCCGGTGGTCGAGTCCGACCTCGGAATGTCGCTCGACACCTCCGTGTGACGCTGGTTGACTGTGTGAACTTGTGGGGCTTCTGGGGAGGGGACCACGGAGATGCGCAGTGGAGCGAAGGTCGCGATCGTCGGAGGTGTCTTCGTCGTCGTCGCGGGTGGCGTCCTGTACGGGGGGTACACCCTGGCCGGCGGGATCAACGGGGACTCGGTGGGCAGCCGGTCCGGCGCCGAGGAGAAGCGGACCGGGCCCGTCACCGAAGACGAGGTGGAGAGCGCCGCGAAGGATTTCCTGGCCGCCTGGTCGGCGGGTGAGTCCGACAAGGCCGCACAGCTGACCAACAACCCCGTCGAGGCGGGGCCCGCGGTGCTGAACTACCGCGAAGGGGCGAAGATCTCCAAGGCGCAGATCACCCCGGGCGAGGCCGTCGGGACGAAGATGCCGTTCACGGTCGTCGCGACGGTGTCGTACGAGGGGCAGACCAAGCTCTGGACGTACACCTCCGAGCTGAGCGTGGTCCGCGGGCTGACCACGGGACGGCCGCTGGTCGACTGGAAGCCGGCCGTCATCCACCCGAAGCTGACCGCGAACGGGAGCCTGCGCACCGGCGCGGCGAAGTCGGGCGCCGTCAAGGCCTTCGACCGCAAGGGTGTCGAGCTGACGAAGGAGAAGTACCCCTCGCTCGGGCCGATCCTGGACCAGTTGCGGGAGAAGTACGGGACGAAGGTCGGCGGTACGCCGGGCATCGAGACCGTCATCCAGTCCGGCACGGAGGGCGTCCCCGACACCACCCTCGTCACCCACGTCCCGGGGAAGCCGGGCCGGCTGGAGACGACCATCGACGCGACCGTCCAGGCGGCGGCCGAACGGGCCGTGAAGAAGTACGGGCAGGCGTCGGTCGTGGCCGTCAAGCCGTCGACGGGCGAGGTACGGGCGGTCGCCAACAGCCCGGCGCAGGGCTTCAACACGGCGTTCGAGGGCAAGCAGGCGCCCGGCTCGACCCTGAAGATCGTCACGGCGGCGCTGCTCCTGGAGAAGGGGCTCGTCAAGGCCGACCAGGCCACCGAGTGCCCGAAGAACGTCATGTACCAGGGGACGTCCTTCCGCAACCTCGACGGCTTCGAGCTCGGCAACGTCCCCTTCTCGCGGAGCTTCGCCAAGTCCTGCAACACCGCCTTCATCAAGAAGATCGACGACGTGGGCGACGACTCCGCGCTCGGCAAGGAGGCCCGGGACGTCTTCGGGATCGGCCTCGACTGGAAGACGGGCATCGCGTCCTTCGACGGCTCCGTCCCCGAGGAGACGGGCGGCGTGGCGGCGGCGCAGTACATCGGTCAGGGCACGGTCCAGATGAACGTGCTCAACATCGCCTCGATCACCGCCACCGCGAAGAACGGGGCCTTCAAGCAGCCGTTCCTCGTCTCCCAGGAGCTGGACGGCCGCACGTTCGCCGAGGCCTCGCGTTCGCTGCCGAGCTCGGTGGCCCGCCAGCTGCGCGCGATGATGCGGGCGACGGCGACCGGCATCGGCACCGGCGCGCAGGCGATGGCGACGGTCGGCGGGGACAAGGGCGCGAAGACGGGCTCGGCGGAGGTCGGCGGTCAGTCCACCTCCAACAGCTGGTTCGCCGGCTACTCCGACGACCTCGCGGCCGCGGCCGTCGTGCAGGAGGGCGGGCACGGCGGGGACGCGGCGGGCCCGGTGGTCGCGAGCGTGCTGAAGGCCGGATAGCGGCGGGAAACACGCTCGCATGGCCCGTACACGTACCGCTAGCGTGCGGGCCATGACCTCTCCTGAATCCCCCGCCCACCCCCTCTTCGCCGAGGCCCCGCGCGCGCTGGTGGACGTCCGCGAGCGGACGAAGTGACGCCGCTGGTCGCGGCGGCGGTACTGCTCGCCGCCGTGACGCACGCCAGCTGGAACGCGCTCGCCCACACCATCCGCGACCAGCTGCTCTCGTTCACGCTGATAGCCGGCGGCGGGGCGCTGATCGGAGCCGTCACGGCCTTCTTCGTACCGCTTCCGGCGGCCGGGGCGTGGCCGTACCTGATCGCCTCTGCCGTGCTGCACGTGGGCTACATGGTGCTGCTCATGCGGTCGTTCACGCTCGGCGACTTCGGGCAGATGTATCCGATCGCCCGGGGCACGGCCCCACTGGCGGTCACGTTCCTCGCGGCCGTCTTCGTCGACGAGATCCCGGACGGCTGGCAGCTCACCGGGGTCGCGTTCGCCTGCGCCGGCCTGACGGGCCTGGCCCTGTGGGGCATCCGCGGCTCCGGCCGCCGCCCCGACTGGCCGGCCCTGCTGGCGGCCGGCGCGACGGGTCTGGCCATCGCGGGCTACACCGTCGTCGACGGGGTCGGCGTCCGCGCCTCGGGCACCCCGCTCGGCTACATCGCCTGGCTGATGGTCCTGGAGGGCACGTCCATCCCGGCGTACGCCCTGTGGACCCGCCGATCCGCGCTCCTCGCCCAACTCCGCCCGCACGCCGCCCGGGGGCTGTTCGGAGCCGCCCTGTCGGTCTGCGCCTACGGTCTGGTCCTGTGGGCCCAGACGAAGGCGGCCCTGGCCCCGATCGCGGCCCTGCGGGAGTCGTCGATCATCGTGGGCGCGGCCATCGGCGCGGTGTTCTTCAAGGAACGCTTCGGCGGGCCGAGAGTGGCCGCGGCCGGGCTGATGGTGGTGGGCATCGGGCTGATGCTGCATACCTCGTGAACCGGCCGGAGGACGGCTGACGGCTCAGCGCAGGTCGAGCCGCATCAGGACCCGGGGGTGCCCGGCGAGGACCGAGGTGGTGTCGGCCGCGCGTACGAACCCGGCCCGTTCGAAGTTCTTCCGGATGCCGGCGTACGCCATCGTCATGTCGACCTTGGCGTCCCCGCTGTCGAGGGGGTACGCCTCGACGGCCGGTGCGCCGTGGGCGCGGGCGAACTCGACCGCACCGGCGATGAGGGCGTGCGAGATGCCCTGCTTGCGGTGCCCGGGGCGTACCCGGATGCACCAGAGCGACCAGACCGGCAGGTCGTCGACGTGCGGGATCTTCCGGCTGCGCGCGAAGGAGGTGTCCGAGCGGGGCGCCACGGCGGCCCAGCCGACCGGCTCGTCGCCGTCGTAGGCCACGACCCCCGGAGGGGTCGCGCCGCGGCACAGCTCGGCGACGTACTCGCCGCGGGCCGGGCCGTGGAGCGCGTTGTTGAGCTTCGACGGGATCCGGTAGCTCAGACACCAGCAGACGTTGGCCTCCGGCGACTTCGGCCCGACCAGGGCACGGACATCCTCGAAGACCGAAGCCGGACGCACCTCGATGGTCATGCACCCCACGATGTCACGACGGACGGAGATCCACCCCGACAACTGCCGGGCTGCTCCGCTACTCCCCGAGCGCCGCGCGCACCGCGCGCACCAGGGCCTGGGCGCGGGGGTCCGCCGTGACCGTCTTGCGCATGCCGTTCGTGACGTAGCCGAGGGCGATGCCCGACTCGGGGTCCGCGAAGCCCAGGGAGCCGCCGCGGCCGGGGTGGCCGAAGGAGGTGGGGCCGAGGAGGGGGGAGGCCGGGCCGTGGAGCATGTGGCCCAGGCCGAAGCGGGTGCCGACCATCAGGACGCGGTCGGGGCCCGCGGACTCCTCGGTGCGGGCGAGGGTCAGGGTCGCCGGGGCGAAGAGGCGGGCGCCGCCGTCGACCGGGCCGAGGGTGGCGGCGTAGAAGCGGGCCAGCGCGCGGGCGGTGGAGACCCCGCCGGAGCCGGGCAGTTCGGCCGTCCGGTACAGCGGGTCGTTCTCGTCGGGCTTGGGGTCGATCGCCCCGAAGGCGCGCCGCGTGAGCGACTCGGGGTCGCGGTAGGCCTCGGTCACCGAGCGCTTGGGGCGCAGCTTCAGCGCCCCGCTGTCGGGCGGCTCGATCTCCTCGACGGGGCCGAGGCGGCCGGCCCGGTGCGCCTCCTCGGGCGGCAGACCTATCCAGAGGTCGAGTCCGAGCGGGCGGGCGATCTCCTCGGCCACCCAGCGGCCGATGGTGCGGCCGGTGACCCGGTGGACCAGGCCGCTCAGCAGCCAGCTGAAGGTGTGGGCGTGGTAGCCGTGCGCGGTGCCGGGCTCCCAGACCGGCGCCTGGGCGGCGATCGCCGCCTGCGCGGTCGCGGGGTCGACGGCCTCCGCGAGGGTCAGCGGCCGGTCCAGGACCGGTATGCCGGCCCGGTGCGCGAGCAGCTGCCGTACGCTCACCCGATCCTTGCCGGCCGCCTTGAACTCCGGCCAGTACGTGCCCACGGGAGCGTCCAGATCGAGCTGCCCGCGCTGGTGCAGCAGCAGCGGTACGGCCGCAGCGACGCCCTTGGTGGCCGAGCGGACGACCTGCGCGGTGTCGATGGCCCAGGGGGCGTCCCCGTCGACGTCCTTCGTACCGCCCCACAGGTCGACGACCTTCACGCCGTCGCGGTAGACGGCGACGGCTGCGCCCCGTTCGCCCCGTTGTTCGAAGTTGCGCAGGAACGCGTCCCTGACCGGCTCGAATCCCGCCGCCACCGTGCCCCGGACGTCCACGTCCCACACTCCTTCTCGCTCGTACGGATCCGTCGCGCCCCCATGGTGCAACGTCGATCCGGGACCTCGGATTCCGGGGTCGGGCGAGCGTCAGGCGAGCGGGCGGGGCACGAAGCCGTACGGCAGTTCCAGGCGGTTCCCGGCCATCAGTTCCTCGTCGGCGAGGACGTCCGCCGTGGGCCCGTCCCCGGCGATCACACCCTCGCTGAGGATCACCGAGCGCGGGCAGAGCTCCAGGGCGTACGGCAGGTCGTGCGTGACCATGAGAACGGTGACGTCCAGGGAGCGCAGGACGTCCGCGAGCTCACGGCGCGAGGCCGGGTCGAGGTTGGAGGAGGGCTCGTCCAGGACGAGGATCTCCGGCTCCATCGCGAGGACGGTCGCCACGGCCACGCGCCGTCGCTGCCCGAACGACAGGTGGTGCGGCGGCCGGTCCGCGTACTCCTCCATGCCGACCCGCGCGAGGGCCTTGCGCACCACGGCCTCCAGCTCCGGCCCGCGCAGTCCGGCCGCGGCCGGGCCGAAGGCGACGTCCTCGCGGACGGTCGGCATGAACAGCTGGTCGTCCGGGTCCTGGAAGACGATGCCGACCCGGCGCCGGATCTCGGCCAGGTTCCGCTTCTCGACGGGCAGTCCGGCGACGGAGACGGTGCCGGCGCCGCCGGTCAGGATGCCGTTGAGGTGGAGGACGAGGGTGGTCTTCCCGGCGCCGTTGGGCCCGAGCAGCGCGACCCGCTCGCCGCGTTCGACGGTCAGGTCGACGCCGAAGAGGGCCTGGTGGCCGTCGGGGTAGGCGTAGGCGAGGCCCCGTACATCGAGCGAGGGGACGAAGGCAGGGGTCGGAGCGGTCATAGCGTCCATCCGAGGAGGCAGATCAAGAGGGCGGTGAGCGGTAGGGAGGCGGCACGCGTCCACTGCGCCCGGGTCGCGGTCACCTCGTCGATGACCGGCATGGAACCCGCGTACCCCCGACTGACCATCGCGAGATGGACGCGCTCACCACGCTCGTACGAGCGGATGAAGAGCGCGCCCGCGGACTTGGCGAGGACGCCCCAGTGGCGGACGCCCTTCGCCTCGAAGCCGCGCGAGCGGCGGGCGATGGACATCCGGCGCATCTCGTCGGTGATCACATCGCCGTACCGGATCATGAACGAGGCGATCTGCACGAGGAGCGGCGGGAGCTTCAGCCGCTGGAGGCCGAGGAGCAGCGCGCGCAGCTCGGTCGTGGAGGCGAGCAGCACGGAGGCGGCCACGCCGAGGGTGCCCTTGGCGAGGACGTTCCAGGCGCCCCACAGGCCGGGGACCGAGAGGGGGATCCCGAGGACCTCCGTCTGCTCGCCCGGGACCACGAAGGGCATCAGGAACGCGAAGGCCACGAACGGGATCTCGATGAGCAGCCGCTTCAGCAGGAACCCGGCCGGGACCCGGGCCGAGGCCGCCACGCCACCGAGCAGGACGGCGTAGAGGGCGAAGGCCCAGACCGCCTCGCGGGGCGTGGAGACCACGACCACGACGAAGGCGAGGACGGCGGCGAGCTTGGTGTGCGGAGGCAGCGCGTGGACCGGCGAGTTCCCTTGCCGGTACAGCTTGTGCGCTCCCCCGTGGCCTTCGGCACGGGAGGTGCCCCCATCCCGCACCACGTCAGACCTGCGCCCCGGACGAGGCGTCCGCGCGCCGGCGGCGGATCACCCAGAAGGCGCCGGTGCCGACGGCGAGGGTCGCACCCACGCCGATGACGCCCGCCAGGCCGCCCGACAGCCGGGCCGTCTCGATGCCCTTGACGCCGTAGTCGGCGAGCGGGGAGTCGGCGGCGGCGTGCTCCTCGACGTTCTTGTCGATGCCCTTGTCGGCGGCGACCTTCTCCAGGCCGTCGGGGCTGGCGGAGGCGTAGAAGGAGACGAAGCCGGCCAGGACGAGGGCGGCGACCAGGCCGCCGATCCACACCTTCTTCGGGGAACCGGGGGTCTCGGCGGGGGCGGCGGAGGCGGCGGCCGGAGCCGCGTCGACCAGTTCGCCGTTCACGCGCAGCTTGAGCGGGGAGCCGAGGCCCCGCGCGCCGTGGACCAGGTCGGGGCGTACCGCGACGACCGCGCCGACGGTCAGCATGGTGATGGCGGCCTCGCCGATGCCGATGAGCGTGTGGACGCCGACCATCGCGGTGAGCACCTTGCCGAGCGGTACGTCGGTGGTGCCGCCGATCGCGTAGACGAGGGTGAAGGCAGCGGCCGCGGCGGGCACGGAGACGAGCGCGGCGACGAAGGAGGCGACGGTCACCGAGCGGCGGGTGCGCGGCAGGACGAGGACGAGGCCGCGGAAGAGCGCGTACGCGACGACGACCGTGACGACGCCCATGACGGTGATGTTCACGCCGAGCGCGGTGAGTCCGCCGTCCGCGAAGAGGATGCCCTGCATGAGCAGGACGACGGCGATGCAGAGCACGCCGGTGTACGGCCCGACGAGGATCGCGGCGAGCGCGCCGCCCAGCAGGTGTCCGCTGGTCCCGGCGGCGACCGGGAAGTTCAGCATCTGCACGGCGAAGATGAAGGCCGCGACGAGCCCGGCGAGCGGCGCCGCCTTCTCGTCCAGCTCGCGCTTGGCCCCGCGCAGGCTGACGGCGACGGCGCCGACGGCGACGACACCGGCAGCGGCCGATACGGGGGCGTTGATGAATCCGTCGGGTACATGCACGTCCCGAATGATGAGTGTTCCTGCAAAGCACTTGCAAGAGCGCACAGATCACAGAAAGGCCGCGCTCGCCACGCGCACGCCGTGAAATATGGGACATTAGGGGGTAAATAAGACGAGTGTGAGGAGTGGCTCGATGTCCCCCACCGCGGATGCCCGTGCCGTCGAGGATCACGCCAAAGGCCGGATCATCACCGACGCCCCCCTCTCCCGTCCCGTCCCCGTCGCCCTGCGCTACGACCCCGGCGCGACCCCCGCCACCGTGCGCTTCGTCTTCCCCGGCAACATCGAGTGGTCCTTCCCGCGGGCCCTCCTGGAGACCGGGATGCGCGCCCCGACCCGGCGCGGCGACATCGGCGTCTGGCCCTGCGGCCGGGTGCAGACGGTGGTCGAGTTCCATACCGCGGACGGTGTCGCGGTCGTCCAGTTCGACACCACGGCCCTGCTCCGCTTCCTCAAACACACGTACGCCGTCACCGCGTCGATCACCCCATAGAGTGCCGTCAAGATCACGACGGAACATCTGGGGGAGACAACGTGAAGAAGCGACTGTGGGGCGCGCTGGGCGCCGCCCTGCTGGCCCTGTCCGGGGCCCCGGCGCAGGCCTCTCCGGCAGCAGCGCAGGCAGTGGCGGCGACACCGCCGCCGGGAACGAACCTGCAGGTCATGAGCTGGAACATGTGCGGTGTCGAGCGCTGGGGGTGCACGGGCACCGGCACGGCGGACCAGAAGGCCGACGTCGTCAAGCAGTACGTGCAGAGCCACTACGTGCAGGCCGTGCTCCTCCAGGAGGTGTGCAAGAGCGGCCTCGACGCGCTGATGCCCAAGCTCGGCGCGGGCTGGAGCAACAGCTTCGTGCCGTACCACTGGTCGCAGAAGGGCGTCCGGACCCCGAGCCCCTGCGCGACCGGCGCCGGTTCCGACCCGAACGACCTCGTCGGCACGGCGATCGTCGTCAAGGCCGGTCTCGCGGACGCGCAGCAGTACCCGACGACCCAGCCCTGGACCGGACTGAACCCGCCGTTCCAGTGCGCGACGGCGACGTACTTCGACGTCCGGCTCTGCACGGTGCACGTGTCGACGAAGGAAGCCAACCCGGAACACCCGGACTGGGACTACCGGGACGACCAGCTCGCGGAGATCAAGCAGGTCGTCTCGGGCTTCCCGAAGGTGGTCTTCGGCGGCGACTTCAACGCGAGCCCGCCGGACTGGCCGAACTACACCGACGCCTGGATCTGGCCTGCCGGGCTGTACTCCCAGGGTGCGGGCACCCCCGGATACCAGGAGTGCGACCAGCAGGGGACGGCCCGCACGGGCCGGCCCACCCACAACGGCGGCTGGAAGATCGACTACCTGTTCAGCAGCGAGGCCCGGCGGTGGTGCCTGGTGGCCGACACCGAGCGCTCGGACCACCACGTGCTCGTCGAGAGCGTGACGATCACCCCTCCGGCGGCGTAGGCGGGCCGAGGCCCACCGAGCCCGGGCGCACCCGCGGCCGAGCACCCGCGGCTGAACGCACCTGCGCCGCCCCCGTGTCGCGTACGACACGAGGGCGACGCAGGGCCGCGTCGGCACCCCGTCCCCACGGGCTCCGGCGCGATCCGGGCACGCTCCTCCGCTCAAGGAACCGCCCGCGCTCCGGGGCGCGCTCCTCCGCTCAAGGAGCCGCCCCGGGGTTCATGGGGCTCAGACCTTCACGAGCTCGCGCTCCGGGTCGTGCGGCCCGTCGGCGTCCTTCGTGACGTTCAGGCCCTCGCCCTCCACGTCCACGTTCGGCAGCGCCTTGTCCAGCCACTTCGGCAGCCACCACGCCTTGTGGCCGAGCAGGGCGAGCACCGCGGGGACGATCGCCATCCGGACCACGAAGGCGTCGAAGAGGACGGCGACGGCGAGACCGAAGCCGATCATCTTGATCATCTGGTCGGTCATCCCGATGAACCCGGAGAAGACCGCGATCATGATCACCGCGGCGGCGGTGACCACCCGGGCGCTGTGCCGGAAGCCGGTCACGATCGTCTCGCCGGGCCGCTCGCCGTGGACGTACGCCTCGCGCATCCGGGTGACGAGGAAGACCTCGTAGTCCATCGCGAGACCGAAGACCACGCCCACCATGAAGATCGGCATCATCGACATGATCGGGCCGGTCTGCTCGACACCGAAGAGGGAGCCGAGCCAGCCCCACTGGAAGACCGCGACGACCGCGCCGAGGGCCGCGACCACCGAGAGCAGGAAGCCGAGGGCCGCCTTCAGCGGAACGAGGATCGAGCGGAACACCACCATCAGGAGCAGGAAGGCGAGTCCGACGACCAGCGCCAGGTACGGCACGAGCGCGTCGTTCATCTTCTGCGAGAAGTCGATGTTCATCGCCGTGGCGCCGCTGACCAGGACGTTGTCGCCGGTCGCGTCCCGGATGTCGTGGACCAGCTCCTCGGTCTCCACCGAGGAGGGGCGGTCCTTCGGGATCACCGTGATCATCGCGGTGTCGCCGGCCTTGTTCGGCGTCGGCGGGGTGACGGCCACCACGCCGTCCAGGCCCTTGATCGTCTCGGCGGTGGAGTCGGCCGCGGCCCTGTCGCCGTCGACGACGACCATCAGGGGCCCGTTGAACCCGGGGCCGAAACCGTCCGACAGCAGGTCGTACGCCCTGCGTTCGGTGGCGGAGGTGGGCTTGGCGCCGTCGTCCGGCAGACCCATCTCCAGGGAGGCGGCGGGCAGGGCGATCGCACCGAGACCGAGGACGCCGACGAGCAGGACCATGACCGGGCGACGGATGACGAACCGGGCCCAGCGGGTGCCCATGTTGGGCTTGTCGTCGGCCTTCTTCAGACCCTTGCGCTCCTTGCGGCCCACGACCTTGGAGCCGGCGAAGCCGAGCAGCGCCGGGATCAGGGTGAGCGCGATCAGGACGGCGATCACGACCGTGCCGGCCGCGGCGAAGCCCATCTTCGTCAGCATCGGGATGTTGACGACGGCGAGGCCGACCAGGGCGATGACCACGGTCAGACCGGCGAAGACGACGGCCGAGCCGGCCGTGCCGACCGCGCGGCCCGCGGCCTCCTCGCGCTCCCGGCCCTCGGCGAGCTCCGCGCGGTAGCGGGAGACGATGAAGAGGGCGTAGTCGATGCCGACCGCGAGGCCGATCATCATCGCGAGGGTCGAGGTGGTGGAGCCGAGGTCGAGGACGTTCGCGAGCGCCGTGATCGAGGAGACGCCGATGCCGACGCCGATGATCGCGGTGAGCAGCGGGAGTCCCGCGGCGACCAGCGAACCGAAGGTGATGACGAGCACGATGCCGGCGATGACCACACCGACGATCTCGCCGGCGCCCGTCTCGGGCATGGTCTGCAGCGCGTCACCGCCGATCTCGACGGTCAGCCCCTGCCCCTGCGCTTCGTGCCCGGTCTTCTCCAGGGCCGCGCGGGTCGCGTCGGTCAGCTCCATGCCGGAGACCTTGTAGCTGACGGAGACGTAGGCGGTCGAGCCGTCCTTCGAGACCGCCTGGGCGGTGTACGGGTCGGTGACCTGGGCGACCTCGTCGGAGCCGGCCTTCAGCTCGTCGACGACGTCCTGGACCTTGGCCTTGTTGGCCGGGTCGGTCATCTTCTGGCCCTCGGGGGCCTTGAAGACGACCCGGGCGGTGGCCCCGTCGGCGTTGCCGCCGGGGAAGCGCTGCTCAAGGAGGTCGAAGGCCTTCTGGGCCTCGGTACCGGGAATCGAGAAGGAGCTGGAGGTCGCGGCGGGCGCGGTGGCGGCACCGACCCCGGCGAGCGCGAGGAGCGCCACCCAGAGAAGGGCGACGAGCCGTCGGCGCCGGAAGGCGGAGCGACCCAACTTGTAGAGGAACGTGGCCACGGGGGCGTACTCCCAATTCGTGGTGGGACAGGGCATGGGGAGCCGGCCCGACGGCGTGAGCGGTGCGACGTCAGGTGGTGCGGGTGGTGCGGTGGTGCTGCGGGGAGTGTCAGACGCCGAGTGAGGGGAGCACGACGGCGTTGACGTAGTCGGTGATGAAGGCGTGGTCGATCGGCTGATCCTCGATCAGCGGACGAGCGACGAACGCCCCGATGATCATGTGCGGTACGTATTTCAGTGCCGGGTTGTCGGCGCTGATCTCGCCCCGCTCCACCGCCCGTTCCAGGGTGTCGCGCAGGCTGCTCATCTCGGGTTCGATGAGCAGTTCGCGCAGCGCCTGGAGAAGTTCGGGGTGGGTGTGGACCGCATGGGCCAGACCCCGCATCAGCGCGGTGTCCTTCTCCATCTGGCAGTCGTCGGTCAGCTCCATCAACGCCTGGAAGTCGCCACGCAAGGTGCCCGTGTCGATCTCGGTGAACTTGATGGGCTTGCCGTGGCGCAGCGCCTTGGCGACCAGTTCGGGCTTGCTCCCCCACTGGCGGTAGAGGGTGGCCTTGCTGGAGTGGGTGCGGGCGGCGACTGCGTCCATGGTGAGGGCGTCGTAGCCGACCTCGCGCAGGAGCTCGAGCACGGCTCCGTACAGCTCGGACTCACGCTCTGGGGTGAGCCTGCTGCGAGCCATGACCGATCCTCCTCGACGATCCGAACGAAACGGTTTCGTACAGTACGAAGGTACCCGCCCATCGAGCGAAACGAAACCGTTTCGTACGTGTCGTGGACCACACGCGCACGCCCGTACGAGTTGCCGCACCCCATCAGGGTGGAAAGCATTGGGGGGTGAGTGACGACGTCGCGTATCTCCGCTTCCCGCACCTCCACGACGACCTGCTGTGCTTCGCGGCCGAGGACGACCTCTGGGTCGCGCCCCTCGTGCCCGAGGGGCACCGGCCGGGCCGGGCCTGGCGGGTGACCGTCGACCGGACCCGGATCGGCCACCCGCGCTTCTCCCCGGACGGGCGCCACCTCGCCTACACGAGCTGGCGCAGCCTCGACCCCGAGATCCATCTCGCACCGGTCGAGGGTGGGCCCGCCCGGCGGCTGACCTACTGGGGCTCGACCGACACCCGGGTCTGCTCGTGGTCCCCCGACGGCGACATCCTCGCCGTCTCCTCGCACGGCCAACCCTTCTCGTACTTCTCCTGGGCCTACACCGTCCCCACCGACGGCTCCCCCGGCGGCCGGATGCCCTGGGGCCCGGTCTCCGACATCGCGGTCACGGACATCGAGGGCGAGCGCCGCACGCTCCTCCTCACGGGCAAGCCGCCGCACGAGGCGGCGGCCTGGAAGCGGTACCGGGGCGGCGCCACCGGGCGGCTGTGGCTGCACGGGGAACGGCTGCTGCCGGACATCGGCGGCCAGCTCGACTCCCCCATGGTCGTCTCCGGCCGGATCGCCTTCCTCTCCGACCACGAGGGCATCGGCAACCTCTACTCCTGCCTGCCCGACGGCACCGATCTGCGCCGCCACACCGACCACGACGCCTTCTACGCCCGGCACGCCTCGAGCGACGGACGGCGGGTGGTCTACCAGTGCGCCGGCGACCTGTGGATCGTCGACGACCTGACCGTCCCCGACTCCGTGCCGCGCAAGCTGGAGGTACGGCTCGGCGGACCGCGCGCCGGCCGGCGGCACTACCAGGTCCCGGCCGCCAACCACGTGGACGCGATCTCGGTCGACGAGACCGGGCGGGCCAGCGCGGTCTCCGTGCGCGGCAGCCTGTACTGGCTCACCCATCGCGACGGGCCGGCCCGCACGATCACGGACACCCCGGGCGTACGGGTCCGGCTGCCCGAGATGCTGGGCAGCGGCGGCCAGATCGCGTACGTCACGGACGCCGAGGGCGAGGACGCGATCGAGCTCGCCTACCTGCCGCGGGCGAGCGGCGACCGCGAGCCGCGACGGCTGGCCTCGGGCGAGCTCGGCCGGGTGGAGGAGATGGTCGCCGACCCGGAGGGCGAACGGCTCGCGATCGCGTCCAACGACGGCCGGCTGCTGCTCATCGACGCAACGGAGGAGTCCAACGGCGAAGCGACGGAGCTGATCCGCTCGATCAACGGGCCGGTCCGCGACCTCGCCTTCTCCCCCGACGGCGCCTGGCTGACCTGGTCGCACCCCGGCATCGGGCGCTCGCTGCGCCAGATCAAGATGGCCCGGATCTCCGGGCCGGGCACCCGGACGGTCGTCGACGTCACCAACGGCCGCTTCGAGGACGAGAATCCGGTCTTCACCAGCGACGGCCGCTATCTCGCCTTCCTCTCCTGGCGGGGCTTCGACCCGGTGTACGACGTGCACACCGGCGACCTGTCGTTCCCGCTCGGCTGCCGCCCCTATCTCGTCCCGCTCTCCTCCGCCACGCCCTCCCCCTTCGCGCTGCTGCCGGACGGCCGACCCGCGGCGGGCGGCCTCGACCCGACCGAGACGGAGACCGAGGGCGGCGAGGGCACCACGATCGTGGAGGTGGAGGGGCTCCCGGACCGGGTCACGCCCTTCCCGGTCTCCGCCTCCAAGTACTCGGCGCTGCGCCCGGTCAGCGGCGGCGGGCTCGTCTGGCTGCGCTGGCCGATCTCGGGCGCGCTCGGCGAGACCTTCGCCAACCCGGCCGACACCACGGGCCGCCCCACCCTGGAGCACTTCAACATCACCAAGGCCCGCAAGACCGAACTCGTCGGCCACCTCGACTGGTTCGCGGTCAGCGGCGACGGATCGCGGCTGGTCGTGGTCGACGAGGGCGATCTGCGGGCGGTGCCCGCGACCGAGCCCGGGGACGGCGACTCGACCGTCTACATGGACCTGCGGCGGATCCTGCACGAGGTCGACCCGGAGGCGGAATGGCGCGGGGCCTACGACGAGGCCGGCCGGATCGTCCGCGCCTACTTCTGGGACCCGAACATGTGCGGGGTGGACTGGCCGGCCGTCCTCGACCAGTACCGCCCCCTGGTCGAACGGGTCGCGTCCCCCGACGAGTTCGCCGATCTGCTGCGCGAGGTCATGGGCGAGCTGGGCACCTCCCACGCGTACGTCTCGCCCGCCCGCCGCAACGAGGGCCCGCCGCACTACCAGCGGCCGATGGGCCTGCTGGGCGCCAACCTCGTTCCCCGGGACGGCGGTTGGATGGTCAAGCGGATCCTGCCCGGCGACTCCTCCGACTCCAAGGCGCGCTCACCGCTCGCGGGCACCGGCATCCGCGAGGGCGCGATGCTCACGCACGTGGACGGCCGCCCGGTGGACCCGGTCACCGGCCCGTACCCGCTGCTGTCCTCCTCGGGCGGTACGACGGTCGAGCTGACCTTCCAGCCGGCGGAGGGCGAGGGCCGATCGCGCCGGGTGGCGATCGTGCCGCTGATCGACGAGCGGCCGCTGCGCTATCAGGACTGGGTGGCCAAGCGGCGCGCGGTGGTACGGGAGGTCAGCGGCGGCAAGTGCGGGTACCTGCACATCCCGGACATGGGCGGGTCGGGCTGGGCCCAGTTCAACCGCGACCTGCGGATGGAGGTCTCCCGGCCGGCCCTGATCGTGGACGTGCGCGGCAACGCGGGCGGTCACATCAGCGAGCTGGTCGTGGAGAAGCTCACCCGCAAGATCCTGGGCTGGGACCTGACGAGGAACGCGCAGCCGGTGTCCTACGCCTCGAACGCCCCGCGCGGCCCGGTCGTCGCGCTGGCGGACGAGGCCACGTCCTCGGACGGCGACATGATCACGGCCGCGTTCAAGCTGCTCGGGCTCGGGCCGGTCGTCGGGCAGCGGACCTGGGGCGGGGTGGTGGGCATGACGGGACGTCACCGACTGGGCGACGGTACGCAGATCACGGTCCCGATGAACGCGGCGTGGTTCCCCGAGTACGGCTGGTCCGTCGAGAACCACGGCGTGGAACCGGACCTGGCGATCCTGCGCACCCCGCTCGACTGGGCCGAGGGCCGCCACGCCCAACTGGACGACGCGGTCGAGGTGGCCCTCGACCTCCTCACGAAGACCCCGGCGGCGACCCCACCGGGCTACGAGGACGTCCCGGACCGCTCCCGTCCGAAGCTCCCCCCGAGGTCCAACTCGTAGGCGGTACCGGGCTGCCCGTCGAGGACGACGTCCCCGACGGGCACGAACCCGTTCCGCACGAGCACGGCCCGCGACCCGGCGTTGGCGAGGGCCGCGCCGGCGGTGAGCCGCCCCAGTCCGTACTCCGCCGCAGCGACCCGACACACCTCCCGCACCCCGGCCGTACCCACCCCCCGCCCGGCCGCCTTCTCGGCGACCCGGAACCCCAACTCGGCCGCCCCGTCGGCCACATCGACGAGATTGAACCGCCCGAGGATCTCCCCACCGTCCCCGACGAGCACATGAAAGAGGATCGCCCCGGTCTCCTGCTCCTCCAACAGCGCCCGATGCCGCACCGCGAACTCCTCGAAGTACGCGTCCCCCCGATCGGGCACATGAGCGGCGAAATACGCACGGTTCTCCCGCTCGAACGCGAGCAGCGCGGGCGCGTGATCGGCACGGAGAAGCTGCAGTTCGGTCATGGGCGGCACGGTACGTGGCGCCCCTCTGCCGGGCATCCGAAATACTCCGGGTATGACCCGCCACCGACCGCGCTACACCCTCACCCGGACCGAGGACGACCACGTCTGGGGCGTCTGCCAGGAGACCGAAGGGCTCTTCGGAGAACCGCGGCGCGCGACGTACGAGCTGTTCGGCTGGACGCCCGTACCCCAGCGGGCCCGGTGGCTCGGCAGCCGGATCTGGCTGGTGCCGGAGGACGGCGGGGACGACCCCTGGCTCCTCGAGGACGTGGAGATCGTGGAGGCGCGACCGTCCTCCGCAGGGGACGGAACCCACGACGTGGTCCTGGTCGGCCATGACGACTACCTCGGACCGCCCAGGAGCTTCAGCGGCCCCGTGTTCCTGCACGACGAGCGGGAACGATGGGGATCCGGCCGGGGATTCACGGCCGTCCTTCCGCCCGAGCGGACGGAGCACCTGCCGCTGAGGCTGCTCGGCTGCGACCCGAGTCCGGAGCTGAGGGAGGCCCTCGCGACAGGGACCCGACGGTCCCTCGATCTCGGACAGGCCGTGCTGGAGATCCGGGATGACGAAGGCGTCGTGCTCACGGAGCGGTACCTGCGGGCGGGCGTCACCGGGTGGCGACCGTCCGCCCTCGGGCGGCCCGGTCTCGTCGACGTGGAGCTCGACGGCGACCTGCTGACCCCCGTACCCGAGTACGCCCGTCCGATCTGGGAGCGGTGGTTCGCCGGCCCGCCGCCCGAGGCCGGGGCCTGGGCTCCGTACGACACCCGGCATCGCGAGGTGTGGCTCGAACTGGTCCGGGAGCGGGGCTGCCGGCAGCAGCCCGTGGACCGGCCCGCCGGGCACACGTACGAGCTGGACGGGCGGCACGTGACCGATGAACCGGGTCTGTACTGCGCGCTCGGTGAGGCGGTCAACGGCCCGGGCGGCTACTTCGGCAGCACTCTGGACGGGCTCGACGACTGTCTGCGCGGCGGATTCGGATTCACCGCCCCCGCCGTGCTCGTCTGGCGGAACTCCGGTGCTGCGCACGGGAGTCTGGTGCGACAGCTCCGGGACGACGGCGAGCCGTACGACCTGTTCGCCGGGGTCCTCGACATCCTCGCCAGGCGCGGAGTGGACGTCGTCCTCGACTGATGCGCACATATGCGGAAGGCGCACCCGGCGTCCCGGGTGCGCCTTCGGAGGACAGACGTCAGGCGTCGTAGTCCTGGTCGAAGCGGTCCTGGGCCTCCTGCTGGGCCCGGCGCTGCTCCTCCTCGGTGGGGCGGCCCTTGGCCTGGGAGGCGCGCTCGGACGCTTCGTCCTTCGCCCTGCCCATCTTCTGCTTCGCCTGCTCGGCGGCCTGCTGCGCCTTGTCCTGGAACTGGTCCTTCATGCCCATGAAAGTCACTCCTAGGCGGGTGTGAGGGGATCGGGGCGGTTCGCCCCTTGGGCCTCGACCAGCGTGGCACGGTGAAACATTCCGCGCATTTCGATCAAACACTCTCCGTGCGCGCCTGCTCGTCGGCGGCCCCTCCGGCCCCCACGAGGCCCTTGGAGACACCGGCCAGGCGGGGTTCGAAGCGCTTCATCTCGCGCTGCCCGACCGTGGCGATGATTCCCGGCAGGTAGCCGCGCGTCGCCTGCATCCCGCGCAGCCACCACTGGGCGTACACATGCGCCGAGCGCCGCTCGATGCCCGCCACGATCCGGTCCACGGCCGGGCCCAGCGGGTACGTACGGTTCGACGGCCAGGGCAGCCGCTGCCGCAGCTCCTTCATCACGTCGTCCTGGTCCGCGCCCCGGACCATGTCCGTGTCGGTCCAGGAGAGGTAGCCGACGCCGACCTTCACGCCCTTGTAGCCGACCTCGGCGCGCAGGCTGTGCGCGAAGGCCTCGACACCCGACTTGGAGGCGCAGTACGCCGTCATCATCGGCGCCGGGGTCATGGCCGCGAGCGAGGCGATCTGCAGGAAGTAGCCGCGCGACTCCATCAGGACGGGCAGGAACGCCCGCCCCGTCACCGCCCCGCCGATCAGGTTGACCTCGATGACCCGCCGCCAGGCGACCGGGTCGGAGTCCACGAACGGACCACCCGCCGCGACACCCGCGTTGGCCACCACGATGTCGACCTTGCCGAAGCGCTCCTTGACCTCGACCGCCACCCGGGCCATCGCCTCGTGGTCGGTGACGTCCGCGTGCCACCAGTCGGCCTCGGTGTGCAGCCGGGCGGCGACCTGCTTCAGCTCCGCCGGCTCGAGCCCGACCAGCGCGATCTTCGCGCCGCGGGCGGAGAGCTTGCGGGCGAGGAGTTCACCGACACCGCGGGCCGCTCCGGTGACGACCGCGACCTGGCCCTCCAGGCTGACCCTGCTCATGCTGCGTCCTCCTTCTGCTTCTGCTTCTGCTCGACCGGTATGTACGTGGTGACGAGCTCCCTGATCCGGGCCGTCACGGCCTCCGGCGCCTCCACCGGCGTCATGTGGCCCATCCCCGCCAGCTCGTCGAGCCCCACGCACTGCGGCAGCGCGGCGGCCATGCCGCGGGAGTGCACGGGCGGGGTGAGCCGGTCCGCCGTACCGACGAGCACGGCCACGGGCAGCGCCAACTCCCGTACGCCCGCTTCGAGATCCAGCTCCGCGAGCACCTGCGACCAGGCCACCCGGGACGCCCGCGGGCAGGCGTGCACGATCCGGGCACAGGCGTCGACCCGCTCGGGCGCCGAACCCGGGCCCATCGTCGCGTACTTGAGGATCCTCTTCGACACCGGCGTGACCGGCCCGAGCGGCGCCCGTGCTCCCAGGATCACCCTGGTCAGCCGGGTCCGCAGCCCGCCCGGCCGCAGCGGTACGACGAGGGATTCGGCCGTGAGCCGGGACGGGCCCGTGGAGCAGAGCAGGACGGCGGCGGCGTGTTCGCGGAACGCGGGGCGCGCGGCGGCCGCCATGATCGTCATGCCGCCCATCGAGTGGCCCGCCAGCACCGCCTTCTCACCGGGCGCGAGCGTGGCGGCGAGGACCGCTTCGAGGTCGTCGGCGAGCGCGCGCGTCGAGTGGCCGGAAGCGCCGGCCAGGGCGGCGGGGCTGCGGCCGTGGCCGCGCTGGTCGTAGGCGACGACCCGGTGGTCACGGGCCAGGTCGCGGATCTGCTCGGCCCAGAAGGCGATGGAGCAGGTCCACCCGTGGGCCAGGACCACGGTAGGGGCGCCCTCGAGGCCGTACACCTCGACATGGATGCGGGCGCCGTCCGCGGAGACGGCGATCAGCTCGCGCGGGTGCGGGGTCGTACGGGACTCGGAAGGACGGCTGGGGCGGCTGGGATCGCTGGGACGGCTGGGGCGGCTCACTTCACGGCCTCCTTCTTCCGGCTCGTACGCTTCGGCTGCTCGGCCACCGTCTTCGCGCTCGGCCTCAGCACCTCGTACTCCGCGAGGTCCACCTGCCGCGTCTCGCGCCGGAACTCGCTCGTCGTGCCCGGCCACAGCGTCGTGTTGCGGCCGTTGGCGTCCAGGTACCAGCTGTCGCAGCCGCCCGCCTTCCACACGGTCCGCTCCATCCGGTCCTGCACCTTGCGGTTCCAGGCGCCGACGGCGGACGGCCGGGCGGCGAGGGCCGCGCGGCCCCCGAGAACGTTCAACTGGCGCAGGTAGTCGGCCATGTAGTTCAGCTGGGACTCGATCATGAGGATCATGGAGGAGTTCCCGAGACCGGTGTTGGGCCCGATGATCGTCATCCAGTTGGGGAAGCCGTCGACGGTGGCGCCGCGCAGCGACTGCACCCCGTCCTTCCAGGCCTCGGCTAGCGAGACTCCCTCCGCGCCGACGACCCGTTCGGCGATCGGCATGTCGGTGACGTGGAACCCCGTACCGAAGACGATCGCGTCGACCTCGGTCTCCGTGCCGTCGGCCGCGACGACGGTCGAGCCCCTCACCTCGCGCAGCCCGGAGGCGACGACGTCGACATTGGGCTGCGCGAGCGCCGGGTAGTACGCGTTGGACAGCAGGATGCGCTTGCAGCCGATGCGGTACGAGGGGGTCAGCTTGGCCCGCAGCGCCGGGTCCTTGATCGCCTTGGCCATGTTGGCCTTGGCGAGCGACTCGACGAGCCCGAGCTCGCCCGGGCGCTTGGTGAACGCGCTGACCTGGAGTTCACGGATGCCCCAGAGCAGCCCGCGGCGCGCCGTCCCGGTGAAGGGGAGCGTGCGGTGGAGCCAGCGCTCGGCGCCGGTGATGGCGCGGTCCATGCGCGGCATGACCCACGGCGGGGTGCGCTGGAAGAGGGTGAGCTGCCCGACCCGGGGCTGGATCGCGGGCACGATCTGGATCGCGGAGGCGCCGGTGCCGACCATGGCGACGCGCTTGCCGGTGAGGTCGTAGTCGTGGTCCCACTGCGCGGAGTGGAAGACCTTGCCGGGGAAGTCGGCCAGGCCCGGGATGTCGGGGATCTTCGGATCGGAGAGCGGGCCGGTCGCGGAGACGATCACGTCGGCGGTGATGGAGCCCTGGTTGGTCTCGATGTGCCAGCGCAGCTCCTCGGCGTCCCAGCGCATCAGCTTCACCTCATGGTTCAGCCGCAGATGCGGGCGGAGCCGGAAGGTGTCGGTGACGTGCTCCAGGTAGGCGCCGATGTGGCGCTGCCCGGAGAAGGTGCGGGGCCAGTCGGGGTTGGGCGCGAAGGAGAAGGAGTAGAGGTGGGACGGTACGTCGCAGGCGCAGCCCGGATAGCTGTTGTCGCGCCAGGTGCCGCCCACGGAGTCGGCTCGCTCCAGGACGACGAAGTCGGTGATCCCCTCGCGGCGCAGCCGGACGGCGGCCCCGAGTCCGCCGAACCCCGATCCGATCACCGCCACTCGTACCTGCTCGTGCTTCGCCATGCCGCCTCCTGTGCGCGCCCGGCCCGTGCTTACGACCAAGATTCCGCCAGCAATCACTGGCACAGTCGGGACTGTAGAGCAGCCGCATACCGAGCGGTAGGGGTCGAGCAAGGGAAAGTTACCGGCGGTACAACATAGGCTGGCGGGCGTGGCAGAACGATCGGATCAGGTGACGGGCGACCAGCCGGCCCAGGCGGCTTCCGCCGGCGGCGTACGCGAGTACCGCATGGACGAACTCGCCGCGGCGGCCGGCATCACCGTCCGCACCCTGCGCTTCTACCGCGAGCGCGGCCTGATCGCACCGCCCCGCCGCGAGGGCCGCATCGCCTGGTACGACGACCACCACCTGGCCAAGCTCCGGACGATCGCGGCCCTGCTCGAACGCGGCCACACCCTCAACGGCATCGCCGACCTCAACACCGCCTTCGAGAGCGGCAAGGACGTCAGCGAGGTCCTCGGCCTCGGCGAACCCACCGAGGAGGAGCCGATCCGGCTCACCCCCCAGGAACTGGCCGACTACTTCGCGGGCGAGGTCACCCCCGAGAACCTGCTGGCCGCCCTCGACCTCGGCTATCTCGCCACCGACGGCGACGCGATCGTCCACATCAGCCGCCGGCTGCTGGAGGTCTCCGCGGCCCTGGTGAAGGAGGGCGTCCCGCTCTCCGCGGTCCTGGAGGCGGGCCGAGCGGTCCGCGAACACGCGGACGCGCTGGCGGGGCTCTTCACCGACCTGCTCCGCGAGCACGCGGAGGAGAAGGACATCCAGCGCCTGCGCCCGCTCGCGAAGAGCGTGGTGGAGGCGGAGCTGTCGATGGCGATGGACCGCCGGCTGCGCGAGCCGTCGTAGGCGGAGGGGGCGCACCGGGCGCCCCCACCCCCTCACCCCTACAGCTCGTAGACCGCCGTCACGGGCGCGTGGTCGCTCCACCGCTCTTCGTGCGTGGCGGCCCGCTCGACGTACGCCTTGACGGCCTTGGCGGCCAGCCCCGGCGTCGCGACCTGGTAGTCGATGCGCCAGCCGCTGTCGTTGTCGAAGGCGCGCCCGCGGTACGACCACCACGAGTACGGCCCCTCCTGGTCCGGGTGGAGGGCGCGGACGACGTCGACGTACTCCGCCTCGTCGAAGACGCGGCTCAGCCACTCCCGCTCCTCGGGCAGGAAGCCGGCCTTCTTCGCGTTGAGCTTCCAGTTCTTGAGGTCGGCCTCGCGGTGGGCGATGTTCCAGTCACCGCAGACGACGACCTCGCGCCCGTCGGCGGCGGAGCGCTCCTTGAGCTCCTTCAGGTACGGCAGGAACTCGTCCATGAAGCGGATCTTCTCGTCCTGCCTCTCGGTGCCGACCTCGCCGGAAGGCAAGTAGAGGCTGGCGACGGTCACACCGGGCAGGTCGGCCTCGATGTACCGGCCGCTGCCGTCGAACTCGCTCGACCCGAAGCCGACGCGTACGGCGTCCGGCTCACGCCGCGTGTACAGCGAGACACCGGCGCGCCCCTTGGCGGCGGCGGGCGCGTACGCGGCGAACCACCCCTCGGGCGCCCGGACCTCGGCCGGGAGCTGGGACTCCTCGGCGCGCACCTCCTGCAGGCAGACGGCGTCGGCGGAGGTGCCGGCGAGCCACTCCACGAAGCCCTTCTTGGCGGCGGCGCGAAGACCATTGACATTGACGGACGTCACAGTGAGCATCCCGGGAGAATACCGACCTCCGCGCTCCGCATAGATGTACGATACTCCGCATGAACATACGCCCGACCCCTTACGACCATCCTGACGCGGTCAAACTCAACGACGCCGTCCAGCTGGAGTACGTCGCCCGCTACGGCGACGAGGGCGATGCCACACCGCTCGACGCCGGCATGTTCGTACCGCCGCTCGGTCTCTACCTCCTCGCGTACGACTCCGAGGGCCGCCCCGTCGCGACGGGCGGCTGGCGCATCCAGGACGCGAACGACGAGGGGTACGCGGACGGGGACGCCGAGCTCAAGCGCATGTACGTGGTGCCCGAGGCGCGCGGCCTGGGCCTGGCCCGCCGCATCCTGGCGGCGCTCGAGGCGGACGCCCGCGCGGCGGGACGCGTTCGCATGGTCCTGGAGACGGGCACGGCGCAGCCGGAGGCGATCGCGCTGTACCTGAGCAGCGGCTACGAGCCGTGCACGAAATTCGGCTACTACCGGGAGTACGAGAACAGCCGCTGCTTCGCGAAGCCCCTCACATCTTCCTGACGCGCTCCTGACAATCGTCTCACTATCTGGCACGCTTCCTCACGCACGTCGATCCGCACCGTTCTCATCCCCCACCTGCCTCGGCAGAAGGAGACATGCGTGAGACGCCATCGCACAGTCGCAGCCGTCCTGTTGTCGGTCGGAGCGCTGCTGACCGGAGCCCTGTCCGCGACCTCGGCGCAAGCGGCGGAGAAGCCCGCCTTCTGGACCGCCGAGCGGATGCGCTCGGCGACCCCGCTCGACCTCGAGGTCGCCCCCGGAGCCCTCGCGACCCTCAAGCAGGTCGCCCGCTCGACCACCCCGACGACGATCACCCCGACCTCAGTGGCCCCGACGGCCTTCCCGCAGCCGGGCGGCCCCTGGACGGGCGGCGGCGCGGTCGTGAAGACCTCGGGCCGGGTCTTCTTCACCTTCCAGGGCCGTACGGCCTCCTGTTCGGGCAACGCGGTCACCAGCCAGAACCAGAGCACGGTCATCACGGCCGGCCACTGCGTGAAGTACCAGGGCGCGTGGCACACGAACTGGGTGTTCGTCCCGGCGTACGACAACGGCAGCGCGCCGTACGGCCAGTGGACGGCGACGAAGACGCTCACCACCCCGCAGTGGGAGGCGAGCGAGGACATCAACTACGACATCGGCGCGGCGGTCGTGGCCCCCCTGAACGGCCAGAAGCTGACGTCGGTCACCGGCGCGCAGGGCATCCAGTTCAACGGCGGCTACAACAAGCCGATGTACGCCTTCGGCTTCCCGGCCGCGTCCCCCTACGACGGCTCGAAACTGATCCACTGCGCGGGGAACTCCTCGAAGGACTTCCTCTTCTCCCAGGACCACAGCCTCGCCTGCAACATGACGGGCGGCTCCAGCGGCGGCCCCTGGTTCACCGGCTTCAACGAGACCACGGGCACGGGCCTCCAGGTCTCGGTGAACAGCTTCGGCTACACCTTCCTGCCCAACCGCATGTTCGGCCCGTACTTCGGCAACGACGCGAAGGCCCTCTACGACCGGGCCCAGACCTCCTGACCCCGAACCGCGGCCCCCGACGGACCTCCTCCGCCGGGGGCCGCGGCGCGCCCGCGCGCCGGGCGGCGGCTCTTGTGTGACGAGATGGGATTGGCGGCATTCGGGTGGTATGCCCCGGGAACTGCAACTGGCCGCGGCACGGCCGCAGTCCTCCTCATCAGTGGGCAGGACAACCGAGGAGGAACTCATGACTGCACTCCAGTCTTTCACCGCGGCCCCGACCGAAGTGGCGGACCTCGATCCCTACCGCTTCCCTGCCGTGTACATCGACGACCACATCGGCGAGCGCCCCGAGGAGGGGTACGCGCGGACGCACATCTCCCACGGCTTCCTGGAGTCCGGGGACTACCAGCTGCCCGCGCCCGTGCCCGGCACGCGGCTGTCCGTGACCCTGGAGCCGGCGGACCGGCGCCGGCTGGATCTGCACGCCGCGCTCACCACGGCCGGTATCGCCCCGCTGCCCGGCGACCTCGACGCCATCGAGGCGCTGTGCACGCTCGACGACTTCACCCACATCGCGCTCCAGCGGTGGATCACCCGCTCCGCATGACCGGAGCGAGGGTGGCCGCACCGACGCGGCCACCCTCGCCCCTCGTACGGAGGGATCAGAACTCGTCGGCGCCGTTGCGCAGCTCGTGCGTCCAGTAGCCGGTCCTGGCGACCGCGTCGTCGACGGCGACACCGCCGGCGGGCGCCTGGACCACCTTGCCGCCCTCGGCCGGGCCGTCCGCGGCGAAGAGGTTCAGGTTGAACGAGGACACGGCGCGGTTCTCCTCGTCGACACCGCCGTCGTTGATCCGCACGGCCGCGTAGGCCGGGGCCCCGGCGGCCAGCACGACGGGCGTACCCGGCCTGCTCTTGGCGACGGCCGGAACGTCCTTGGCCGTCTGGATGTCGCCGAACGCGATCAGCGGGTACTGGAGCAGCGTGCAGGCGCGGCCGGAGACGTTGGTCGCGGTCAGGGTGATGTGCGTGGTGGGCACGCCGTCCTGCTTGGCCGCGGAGACCTTCACGTCGTTGACGGTGCAGGCCGGGGTCTTGCCGTCCTTCTTCTTGGAACCGGTCTGCGCGGCGGACGTCGCCGAGTCCGCCGCGTCCGCACCGGAGCCGCCGCTGGTCCCGGACCCGCCGGCGCTGCCCGTGCTGCCGCCCGTGGAGCCGGTGCCACCCGTGCTGCCGCCCGTGGACCCGGTGCCGGGCGTGACCTCCGAGACGGGCGCGGCGGCCTTCTTCTCCCCCGTACCAGCGCCGTCCGCCCCGCCGCAGGCGGTGAGTGCGAGAGCGAGCGCGGCGGTGGCGCCGGCAAGGACGGTGGTGCGGATGCGGAACGTACGCATGTGAACTCCCCGTAGGTGATGACCGCCTCGTCCGGCGGCCTGGTCAAAACCCTGCCGCCCCGCCCACCGGAGCCGCCAGAACTCACCACCGATACGGGACGCTGGGACGTTCCACCCCATCCGACCTGCGGAAACACACAACCCCAGAACGACGGGTTGGAACGCCGAAAGAGACCGGCCCACCCCCGCACCCACCAACCGCCCCCAAAACCCGCCCCCTTCGGGACCCACCCCGAACCGCCCCCGGAACTCTGCTGTCAGAGGTCACCCCTATCGTGCGAGGAACGGTGCTGAGAGGAGCGATGATGGGGTTTTCGGGCGAGTTGGTCTTCGGCCGCAGTGAGCGTCCACTGCTTGAGGCCCCGGTCTTCGGCGGTGCCCAAGAGGACGACGAGGGCGGCATAACCGCTTGGTGGCCGAGGCCTGGTGGATGGCAGACGCTGCAGCTCCACGATGAGACCTCGCCGACCAAGCCCGAAGAGCTCCTGCGGGCTGTGGTCGAGTGGACCGGAGCTCCCGCATGTGTGGCGTCCGTGCACGACAGCAGCGTCGCGCTGGTCCGGGGCCTGGAACCTGGCGGTGCCGAGTGGGACGCGTGGCTGAATCTGGAGATCGCGGCAGAGATGTCGGACCGTCCTTTGCCCTAGCTGGACGCCTGCGTGCCCGGCGACGCCGGCCGCGCCCTCGCCTGGGCCCGGTCTGCGGGAGTTGGCCCGGACGTGGACGTGACCACGATCGAGGAGGTCCTGCGGTCCCACGAGACCTTCGTGGAAGAGCTCTTCGACGCGCTCCTGGATCGCTTGGGCTTCCCTGCGGCAGTCGATCCTGAGGCACAGCACTGAACAAGATGTGCTCGGTCCCCTGGCCAGGCATGTCTGAACCGAACCATTGGCATCGAACGACCCCTGAAACGACGAGATCCCGCCCGATCTTTCGATCGGACGGGATCTCGTCATTGCGCTTGTGGACCTGTGGGGATTTGAACCCCAGACCCCCTCGATGCGAACGAGGTGCGCTACCAGACTGCGCCACAGGCCCTTGCGACGTGTGAAACATTAGCATCCCGATCGGGGTACGAGGAAATCCGTTCCCCCGCAGGTCAGCCGAGGGCCCCGGAGGGTCCCCGGCCGTGGGTCATTCGTTGGCCGCGCGGGGGCGGTCGTCGTCCGCGTACTGGTCGAAGAGCGGGGTGCGGCCGTGGTCGCGCTGGCGGCGCGGGGGGTTCGTGCGCTGGCGCGGGGCCGGTGCCGGAGTGGCGGGCGGAGCCGGGGTCGGGTCCGCGGCCGTGGAGGAGCGGGCCGAGCTCCAGGTCTCCGGGTCCGTGATGTCGACGCCGCTCGTCGCGCGCGGGGCGACCGGGGCGGTGACGTACGTGGGGAGCGGGACCGGGACCGGGTCCCAGCTGTCGCCGCGGGCCGGGCCGCGCTCGCGCTGCTGGTCCACCCACTCCGCGTGGTCCGTCTGCTCGACGAGCGCGCGGCGGCCGGCCTCCTGCGGGGAGACCGCGGGCGCCGGTTCGGGTTCGGGGCGGGCCGGCTCCTCGTCCGCGTCCGGCACGGGCTGCCGGCGCTGCGGGCGGCTCTCGCGCAGGCGCGCCGCCGCCGCCTCGGCGCGGCGGCGGTCCATCACGTACACGAACCGCCGGCGCTCCGTCGTCCGCAGATGCACGATGTACGCGCTCAGCAGCACCGCGGGGGCCGCCGGCGCCCACAGGAACGCGAGGCCGCCGACCGCGGCGACGACCGCGCCGAGGGTGAAGGCGAGGAAGAGGACGACCGTGGTGCGCCGGCGCCGGGCGAGGACCTTGCCGCGCCGGGCGCGCTCCGCGGCCGCCTTCGAAGGCCTCCGCGCGGCGGCGGGCGCCGGGGCGGGGGCCGGGGCCGGCGACGGCGCGGGGGCCGGTTCCGGGATCTCCAGGCGGGCTTCCGTCCTGGCCGCGGGCGCGGAAAAGGCCCGGACGTCGACCGAGCTCAGATGCTCCGTCTCGACGTCCGGGTCCACGTCGGGCTCCGCGTCGTCCGCCCTACGGTCCCGGCCCTTCAGCTCCTTGGCGTACCGGCGCTCCATTCCCGCCCGTCCGGACAGCAGCCGGATGGCGGTGCTGAAGCGTTCCGTCGGACGGGCCTCGTTGAGCTCGTCCTGCCTGCGGAGCCACATCGGCACCAAGTAGGCGGCCCAGGCCCCGACGATGACTGCGTAGATGAGGCCGCTGCTGCTCACGCTTCACACCGTAGAGGGGTTCCGTTACGGGCATCGGCCAATTGGCCCGGTGTGTCGCACGATCTGGCTGATATCACTGAACTTTTTTGTGATTGTTCAGATCGATTGAGGATCAACTGCTGATTGAATTCGAACACTTATTTTATTTGGCCGGGTGGGAGGGACGTGCCTGGTGCCAGCGGCGCAGCAGTCCCTCGGGCACTTCCTCGGCGGTGAGCGCGAAGACCAGATGGTCCCGCCACGCCCCGTCGATGTGGAGGTACCGCGGCCGCAGCCCTTCCTCCCGGAATCCCAATTTCTCCACGACCCGTCGCGAGGGGCCGTTCTCGGGCCGAATGCAGACTTCGATCCGGTGCAGTCCGACCGTGCGGAAGCAGTGGTCCACGGCGAGCGCGACCGCCGTCGGCATGACGCCGCGTCCGGCCACCGCGCTGTCCACCCAGTAGCCGACGTGGCCCGAGCACATCGAGCCCCAGGTGATCCCCGCCACGGTCAGCTGGCCGACGAGCCCGCCCTGGTACTCGATCACGAACGGCAGCATCCGGCCCGCGTTCGCCTCGGCCCGCAGATGGCGGACCATCTGCCGGTACGTCGGCCGCTGCGCGACCGGACCGCCGGGGGCGGGCGGCGGAATCGTCGCCTCCCACGGGCGCAGCCAGTCGCGGTTGCGCCGGTTCACCTCGCGCCAGGCCCCCTGGTCGCGCAGCTTTATCGGGCGGAGTACGACGTCTCCGTCGGAGAGGACCACGGGCCAGGACGGGATCATGACGGTCTCGGGTGGTCGCCGCCGCGGACCTGGTCGACCGCGTGCCGCAGGAGCGGTTCCAGTACGGCGACGCCGTCGCGGACCCCGCCGGAGGAGCCGGGCAGATTCACGATCACGGTCCCGCGCGCGACACCCGCGAGGCCACGGGAGAGGGCGGCCGTCGGGACCTTCTCGCGGCCGTAGGCGCGGATCGCCTCGGGGATGCCGGGGATCTCGTGGTCGAGGACCCGGCGGGTGACCTCGGGGGTGGCGTCGGTCGGCGAGATGCCGGTGCCGCCGGTGGTGAGGATGACGTCGTACCCGGCCGCGACCCCGGCCCGCAGCGCGGCCTCGACCGGCGCACCGTCCGGGACGACCTGCGGGCCGTCCACGGCGAAGCCCATCCGGGCCAGCCCCTCGGCGAGCAGCGGGCCGCCCTTGTCCTCGTAGACGCCGGCCGCGGCGCGGTTGGAGGCGGTGACGACCAGGGCGGAGTAGGGCGCGGAGAGGGCGCCGCCGAGCTCCGGGCCGAGCTCCGCGGGCGCGGTCCCCTCCGTCGGGGCCGTACCGGCGGCCGCGTGGCCCTCGTGCCCGTGCGCCTCGCTCACCCGGCCGGCACGGGCCTGGGCGTGAAGTGCGGCGGGCGCCACGACCTCCCCGCCGGCGGGCGCCTCGACGTCCGCGCCCGGAGACGTCGGCGCCGTCACGACTCGGCCCCTTCCCGGGTCCAGTGGCCCGACTTCCCGCCCGTCTTCTCCTCCACCCGTACGTCGGAGATGACCGCGCCCTTGTCGACCGCCTTGATCATGTCGACGACGGTCAGCGCGGCGACCGAGACCGCCGTCAGGGCCTCCATCTCCACGCCCGTGCGGTCCGTGGTCTTCACGGTCGCCAGGATCTCCACCGCGTCGTCGGTGACCGTGAGGTCGAGCGTCACGCCCGAGACGGACAGCGGGTGGCAGAGCGGGATGAGGTCGGGGGTCTTCTTCGCGCCCATGATCCCGGCGATCCGGGCGGTGGCGAGCGCGTCGCCCTTCGGTACGCCCTCGCCCCGCAGCAGCTCGATCACGCGCGGCGAGACGAGGACGCGGCCACTGGCGCGCGCCGTCCGCGCCGTGACGTCCTTCGCGGAGACGTCGACCATGCGGGCCGCACCCGCCTCGTCGATGTGGGTGAGTCCTTGCTGCGTGCTCATGGCCGTGACACTCCCGGTCGCTGTGTGGGACGCCACGGTACCGCCACCAGGGCCTCCTCAGCCGAGGAGGACCACGTCCAGCTCACGGCCGGGCTCCACTTCCGTGGCCTCCTCCGGGACGACGAGCAGCGCGTTCGCGTGCGCGAGCGCGGCGATCAGGTGGGAGCCGGCGCCGCCCACCGGAGTGACGGTGCCCGACTCGGCGTCGTACGTCCCGCGCAGGAACTGGCGCCGGCCGGCCGGGGACGAGAGCGCCTTGTCGGCCTCGAGCACGGCGCGGACCCGCGGGCGGTGCAGATCCTGGAGGCCCATCAGGGCCCGGATCGCGGGCCGCACGAACAGCTCGAAGGAGACGTACGAGGAGACGGGGTTGCCGGGCAGGGCGAGCAGCGGGGTGTGCTCGGGGCCGATCGTCCCGAAGCCCTGCGGCTTGCCCGGCTGCATGGCCAGCTTGCGGAAGTCGACCCGGCCGTCGGCGCTCAGCGTCTCCTTGACCACGTCGTACGCGCCCACGCTGACCCCGCCCGTGGTGACGAGCAGGTCGGCGCGGATCAGCTGGTCCTCGATGGTGGCCCGGAGCGTCTCGGCGTCGTCGGTGACGGCGCCGACCCGGTAGGCGATGGCGCCGGCGTCGCGAGCGGCGGCGGCCAGCGCGAAGCTGTTGGAGTCGTAGATCCGACCCTCGCCCAACTCCTCGCCGGGCTGGGCCAGTTCACTGCCGGTGGAGAGCACGACGACGCGCGGGCGCGGGCGCACCCGCACCGTGGCGCGGCCGATCGCGGCGAGCAGTCCGATCTGGGGCGGCCCGAGGACCGTCCCGGCCTCCAGGGCCAGGTCACCGGCCTGGACGTCGCTGCCCTTGGCGCGGACGTGCGCGCGGGCCTCGGCGGCCCGGTGCACGCGGACCTCGCCGCCGGCGCCCTCGGGTGCGGCGCTGGCGGCGCGCATCCCGCTCGCCGCGCCCCCGCCCGTACCGCCGTCGGTCCACTCGACGGGGACGACGGCCTCGGCGCCGGGCGGCAGCGGGGCGCCGGTCATGATCCGGGCGGCCTCGCCGGGGCCGACCTCGGGCAGGCCGCCGGCGCCGGCGGCCACGTCGCCGATGACGGTCAGGACGGCCGGGAACTCCTCGGTGGCACCGGCCACATCGGCGACCCGGACCGCGTATCCGTCCATGGAGCTGTTGTCGAACGGGGGCAGTGAGACCGGCACCGTGACGTCCTCGACCAGGACGCAGCCCTGGGCGTCGGGCAGTTGCAGCTCGATGGGTTCGAGCGGGGAGACCGCCGCCAGGATGTCGTCCAGGTGCTCGTCCACCGACCACAGGCCGCGGGACGGACCCGCGCAGGGATCGCCGGACGGATCGGCGGACGAATCGGCAGACGAATCGCCTGACGGGCCGCCGGACACCGGTGCCGCACTGCTGCTCAAGGTGCTACATCTCCTCGGTCACGTAACTGCGAAGCCAGGTCCGGAAGTCCGGGCCCAGGTCTTCACGTTCGCACGCGAGTCTGACAATGGCACGCAGATAGTCCCCGCGGTCACCGGTGTCATAGCGCCGGCCCTTGAAGACCACGCCGTGGACCGGGCCGCCGACCTTCTCGTCCTGGGCGAGCTTCTGCAGGGCGTCGGTCAGCTGGATCTCGCCGCCGCGGCCCGGCTCGGTCTCGCGCAGTATCCCGAACACGGCGGGGTCCAGGACGTAACGGCCGATGATCGCGTAGCTGCTGGGCGCCTCGTCCGGGGCCGGCTTCTCGACCAGATCCGTCACCTTCACGACGTCCGAGTCGATCGTCGCCTCGACCGCGGCGCAGCCGTAGAGGTGGATCTGCGAGGGCTCGACCTCCATCAGCGCGATCACGCTGCCGCCCTCGCGCTCCTGCACCTCCACCATGCGGGAGAGCAGCGGGTCGCGCGGGTCGATCAGGTCGTCGCCGAGCAGCACGGCGAAGGGCTGGTCACCGACGTGCGGGGCCGCGCAGAGCACGGCGTGGCCGAGACCGCGCGGGTCGCCCTGGCGCACGTAGTGCATCGTCGCGAGGTCGTTGGACTCCTGCACCTTGGACAGGCGCTCCGCATCGCCCTTGCGGACCAGCGCCTCCTCCAGCTCATAGTTCCGATCGAAGTGGTCCTCGAGGGGACGCTTGTTACGACCGGTGATCATGAGAACGTCGGAGAGGCCGGCAGCGGCGGCTTCCTCGACGACGTACTGGATCGCGGGCTTGTCGACGACCGGAAGCATTTCCTTCGGCGTGGCTTTGGTGGCCGGAAGGAAGCGCGTACCGAGACCGGCGGCCGGGATGACAGCCTTGCTGATCCTGGGAGGGGACTGAGTCATGCGCGCATGATAGCCGTTCGAAATGAGAGGAAGATGGGCCTCCCGCTGGCTTCCTACGCATACGACAGGTACGAGAGGTTCGTGAGTACAGGTGAGTTCCCAGTGACGGCCGACATGGGCGAGATGGCCGAAAAGGCCACCCTGCGCCGCCGACTTCTCGCTGCCCGCGCCGAGCTGCCCGGCCATGGTGTCGCATCCGCCGGGGAGCAGCTCGCCCGGGGTGCGCTGGAGCTGCCCGCGGTGGCGGAGGCGTCGACCGTGGCCGCCTACGTGTCGGTGGGCCGCGAGCCGGGCACGCGCGCGTTGCTCGACGCGCTGCGCGCACGGGGCGTCCGCGTCCTGCTGCCCGTACTGCTGTCGGACAACGATCTCGACTGGGCCGCGTACGAGGGTGCCGAGAGCCTGGCGAAGGCCGGCCGGGGTCTGCTGGAGCCGACCGGGCCGCGGCTCGGCCCGGAGGCCGTGTGCGAGGCCGACGTGGTGCTGCTGCCCGGCCTCGCGGTCGACGAGCGCGGGATGCGCCTGGGGCGGGGCGGCGGCTCGTACGACCGGGTGCTCGCCCGGCTGGCGCGGGCGGACGCCCATCCGTCCCTGGTGGTGCTCCTCTACGCGAACGAGGTGGTCGCCCGGGTCCCGGAGGAACCGCACGACCACCCCGTGCACGCGGTGGTGACCCCGGAGGGGGTCAGACGCTTCAAGCCCTGACAGCCGCCGGACAGGCCCTAGGGCTTGAGGGTCAGCGTCTCCTTCGTGGAGGCGTCGACCGCCGCCTTGCCGAAGGACCAGTCGAGCAGATCGCCCTTCGCCCACGCGTCGGTCTGGTCGGTGTAGTGCGAGTGGTATGCGTGGCCCGAGGCGCCGGACAGGTTTATCCAGCGCGACCTGTCCCAGTCGCCGACGTTGACGACCATCCGCATCGACGGGACCCAGATGACGTCGTAGCCGCCGGCCGCGTTCCAGCCGGTCGCGTTCACCGCCGCCTCGCCGCCGCCCAGGTTCCAGGGGCCGCGGTTGAGCAGCGACTGGATGAAGCCCGGTCCGGCGGTGCCGAGGGTCTGGTTCTTCAGGGTCAGCTGGTGCAGCCGGCCCCAGCTCCAGGTGGAGACGTCCTTGCCGAGCTTGGCGGTCAGCTCCCAGCGGGCGTCCTCCATGGCCCGGGCGAGCAGCTGGTCACGGTTCTCGGTGGCCTGGTCCGTGCGGTTGGCCTCGGTCTTCCACCAGGCGCTGTTCTCCTGCTTGAGGAGCGGGCGGACCACCTCGTACCAGCGGTCGCCGCCGTCCGGCTGGGCCGTGTCCGGGTCGCGCTCGCCGCACTCCCGTACCCGCTTGTTCTGCTCGTCCACCGGCAGGCCGGTGGAGTCGGCCGGGCGGACGCTGATGCAGTCGCCCTCGGCCCGCAGCTCCTTGGGCAGCTTGTCGCCGAAGGCGAGCTTGAGGACGTTGCGCCAGACCGCGTTGAAGTACGCGGCCGCGGCCGAGTCGGGCTCCTGGGTGTAGTCCCAGCCCTCGAGCAGCTTCTGCGCCTCGCGGACGTAGGGGTCCGAGATGTCGATCTTCAGCAGGAGCGGGTTGAGGAGGGTCGCGATCTCGCTGCGGTTGTCCATCTGCATGGTCCGCATGTCGTCCGGCGAGATCTTTCCGCCGTCCTTGGTCTTCGACTCGATGAGGTCGTTGATCCGCTGGCTGCGCGAGCCGTATCCCCAGTCCTCCGTAAGGAGGTAGGGGTACTTGCCGGCGTCGACGACGGCCTGGTTGGCGGTGACGATGTAGCCGCGGTCGGGGTTCTCCTCGTACGGCAGCTCGTCGTACGGGATGTAGCCCTTCCACTGGTACGAGGAGTCCCAGCCGGGTGCGGGAACGGTGCCGTCGTGGCCCTTGGCGCGGACCGGGATCCTGCCGGGCGCCTGGTAGCCGATGTTCTCGGCGTCGGCGTAGATCAGGTTCTGGGAGGGGACCTCGAAGTGCTCGGCCGCGGCGCGGAACTGCTTGAAGTTCTTGGCGCGGTTGAGCTCGAAGATCGCGTCCATGGACTTGCCGGGCTGGAGGGCCGTCCACCGGAGGGAGACGGCGTAGCCGGTACCGCGGTCCGGGGCGGCGTTGCCGACGGGCGCCTTCTGGCCGACCTTCTCCAGCTCGGAGGAGCGGTCGGAGACGATCGGGCCGTTGCCGGTCGAACGGATCGTGATCGTCCGGCTGCCACCGCCGGCGATCTTGATGGTCTCCTCGCGGATCGCGAAGGGCTTGACCCGGCCGTCGACCTGGTAGCCGGTGTCCCCGACCTTCTCCAGGTAGAGGTCGGTGACGTCGGCGCCGAGGTTGGTGAGGCCCCAGGCGATGGTGTCGTTGTGGCCGATGATCACGCCGGGCGTACCGGAGAAGGTGTAGCCGGCGACGTCGTAACGGCAGGTCGCCGAGACGGAGCGGCAGTGCAGGCCCATCTGGTACCAGAGGGACGGCAGCATCGGCGCGAGGTGCGGGTCGTTGGCGAGCAGCGGCTTGCCGGAGGTGGTGTACCGGCCGGAGACGACCCAGGAGTTCGAGCCGATGCCGTTGCCGTTGGGGCCGAGCAGGGCGGGGATCTTGTCGAGCGCGTCGGAGAGCGCGCCGAGCTGGGACTGCATCCCGCCCAGGGCGCCGTCCGCGGTGCCGCCCGTCGAACCGTTGGTGCCGGTGCCGCTGCTGTTGTCGCTCGTCGAACCGTTGGTGCCGGTGCCGTTCGTCGAGTCGTCGGCGTCGTTCGAGGCGCCCTTGCCCGCGCCGTCGACGATCGGCTGGTGCAGGTCGGACGGGTACTCCGGGTACAGCTCCTTGATCTGAGCGGCGCTCAGCCGGCTCGTCATCAGGGAGCGGTCGATCTCCTCCTGCATGTTGCCGCGCAGGTCCCACGCCATCGCCTTGAGCCAGGCCACCGAGTCGACGGGGGTCCAGGGCTCGATCTCGTAGTCGTTGGAGAAGGCCAGAGCCGCGTACTCGACCGAGATGTCCGAGGCGTCCCGGTCCTTGAGATAGGCGTTGACGCCCTCCGCGTAAGCCTGGAGGTTCTTCTTCGTCTCCGCCGACAGGACCTTGTCGTACTCCTGCTGGGCAACCTGACGCCAGCCCAGGGTGCGCAGGAAGGCGTCGGTGTCGACCTGGTCCTTGCCGAACATCTCGGACAGGCGGCCCGACGTCATGTGACGGCGGACGTCCATCTCGTAGAAGCGGTCCTGGGCCTGGACGAACCCCTGGGCGCGGAAGAGGTCGGCCTCGGTGTCGGCGTAGATCTGCGGAACCCCGTAGGCGTCGCGCTTGACCTCGACCTGGCCGGAGAGCTTGTCGAGCCGGAGCTCGCCCGTGGTCTGCGGGAACGAGCCGCGGACGGTGCTGACGCCCCAGTACCCGCCGTAACCGATGCCCGCCACCAGTGCGAGGACCAGGACGAGGACGATCAGGCGGGCGCGCCGCCCCTTCTTCTTGGCGTGGGGCGCGGTCGTGTTGGAGGGCATCTCTGTCCTTCGAGGGGCAGGGTGGTCCTGGAGTACGGGAGCAACCTTAGGCGCAGCGTCCGAGCGACCCGGACGGGGTGCCGGTAAGTGGTCCGCACTGATGATCGAGGAGGTACCGGCGGAGATACCAGGAGGGCGTCAAGAAAGCGTTAAAGATTAGGTAAGGTAACGAAGTACCGGCTGCTGGAGGAACGATCCGGCTGCACGCGAGGGGAAGGATCGGCCACTGACTGTCCACCAGCTCAATGAACTCCTGCTCATCTGCTCGCTCGTGCTGCTCATCGCTGTCGCGGCGGTGCGGATCTCGTCCCGGAGCGGGCTCCCCAGCCTGCTGCTGTATCTCGGGATCGGGGTCGCCATCGGGCAGGACGGGATCGGCAACGTCGCCTTCGACAACGCCGAACTGACCCAGGTGATCGGCTATGCCGCACTTGTCGTGATCCTTGCCGAAGGTGGCCTGGGCACGAAGTGGAAGGAGATCAAACCCGCGTTGCCCGCGGCGGTCGTGCTGTCGACCGTCGGCGTCGCGGTGAGCGTGGGCATCACGGCCGCGGCCGCCCACTATCTGGTCGGCCTGGAGTGGCGGCAGGCGCTGATCATCGGCGCGGTCGTCTCCTCCACGGACGCCGCCGCAGTCTTCTCCGTCCTGCGCAAGGTGCCGCTGCCCGCGCGGGTGACCGGTGTCCTGGAGGCCGAGTCCGGCTTCAACGACGCCCCGGTCGTCATCCTCGTCGTCGCCTTCTCGACCGTCGGCCCCATCGACAGCTGGTACGTCCTGGTCGGCACCATCGCCATGGAACTGGCCATCGGCGCCGCCATCGGCCTCGGGGTCGGCTTCCTCGGCTCCTTCGGCCTGCGGCACGTGGCCCTGCCCGCCTCCGGCCTCTACCCGATCGCCGTCATGGCCATCGCGGTGGTGGCGTACGCGGCGGGCGCCCTGGCCCACGGCTCCGGCTTCCTCGCCGTCTATCTGGCCGCGATGGTCCTCGGCAACGCCAAGCTCCCGCACGCCCCCGCCAACCGCGGCTTCGCCGAGGGTCTCGGCTGGATCGCCCAGATCGGCATGTTCGTCCTGCTCGGCCTGCTGGTGACCCCGTCCAAGCTGGGCGACGACTTCTGGCCGGCGATCGTCATCGGCCTCGTCCTGACGGTGGTGGCGCGGCCCACCGAGGTCCTCGTCAGCCTGCTGCCGTTCCGTATCCCCTGGCAGGAACAGGCCCTGATGTCCTGGGCCGGCCTGCGCGGAGCCGTCCCCATCATTCTCGCCACGATCCCGATGGTCTCCGGGATCGAGGGCAGCGAGCGGGTCTTCAACATCGTCTTCGTGCTCGTCGTGGTCTACACGCTCGTCCAGGGTCCGACGCTGCCCTGGCTGGCGAGGGCGCTGAAGCTGGGCGACTCCTCGGAGGCCGCCGACCTGGGTGTCGAGTCGGCGCCACTGGAGCGACTGCGCGGACATCTGCTGTCCGTCGCGATCCCGGAGGGCTCGAAGATGCACGGCGTGGAGGTCGGGGAGCTGCGCCTGCCCGCCGGGGCCGCGGTCACCCTCGTCGTACGCGAGGAGAAGAGCTTCGTGCCCGGTCCGGCGACCGTGCTCCGGTACAGCGACGAACTGCTCGTCGTCGCGACCGATCCGGTACGGGACGCCACCGAGCGGCGGCTGCGCGCCGTCGGGCAGGGCGGAAAGCTGGCCGGGTGGCTGGGGACGGGCGGCGCGACCGCCGTGTCCGAACATCGCGGACACGGGCACGGGCACTGGCCGCATCTGCCGGGTGGAAAGCGAACGTCCGGTTAATCACAGGCATAGATTCGAATGGAAGGGCGTTTTCCCAGGCGGGAAGACGCCCTTCCCTGTACCATGAAGGCACACTTGATCGAACCAACTCTGCCTGACGCAGAGCTGGCGCGACCGTATGGCGGCCGTGACGCCCTCCGCAGTGGGGCCCGGTATCTACCGCAGTTCCGCGCATGAGGACAGCTCTCGGCGGCACCCGCACCACCGTGCACGGGCGCGCTACCAGGCGGCAGAAAGGCAAGGACCGTGGTGTCCACGGTCACTTCTGACATGCCTGAGACGTCCGCGAAGACCGACACGGCTGCGAAGGCCGACGTGTCTACGAAGACCGACGTGTCTGCGAAGGCCACAGGCAAGACCGGCAAGCGTGCCGGTTACGGACAGCTCCTGCGTACGCCCGGAGCCCTGTCCTTCCTGCTTCCCGGCTTCGCCGCCCGGCAGCCGTTCGCGATGCTGACGATCGGCATCGTCCTGCTCGTCCAGCACACCACCGGCTCGTACGGCAGCGCGGGCGCGGTCGCCGCCGTCACCGGCGTCTCCATGGCGATGTTCGCCCCGCAGAGCGGCAGGCTCGCCGACCGCTTCGGCCAGCGCGCCGTCCTGGTCCCCGGCGTGCTCATCCACTCCGCCGCCGTCTCCCTGCTGGTGGTGCTCGCCCTGTCCGGCGCCCCGATGTGGGCCCTGTTCCTCGCCGCCGTACCGGCCGGCGCCTCCGTCCCGCAGGTCGGGCCGATGGTCCGCGCCCGCTGGGCGGCGAAGCTGGAGAACTCCCCGCTGATGCCGACGGCCGCGGCCTTCGAGTCGGTCACGGACGAGTTCACCTTCGTCGTCGGCCCGGTGCTCGCCACCGCGCTGTGCACCGGCGTGCACCCGGCGGCCGGTCTGATCGCCGAGGCGGCGCTCACGCTCTTCGGCGGCCTGTTCTTCGCCGCCCAGCGGGCCACCCAGCCCGCCCACGGGCTCATCGCCGCGGCCTCCAGCGGGCCGCACGTCTCCGCACTGTCGATCCCTGGCGTGCGCGTTCTGGCCATCGCCTTCCTGGGTATCGGTTCGGTCTTCGGCGGTATGCAGGTCTCGCTGACCGCGTTCTCCGAAGAGATCGGCAACCCCGGCGCCAACGGCCTGCTCTACGGGATCTTCGCCGCGGGCAACATGCTCGCGGGCATCGCGTGCGGCGCCATCGCCTGGAAGATCGGCCCGCGCAAGCGCCTGATCCTGGGCTACGCCGGACTGACCGTGGCCGCCTCGCTGCTCTGGTCCGCGCACTCCGTGCTGCTGCTCGCCGCCCTCGGCCTGGTCGTGGGTCTGTGCATCGCCCCGGCCCTGATCACCGGCTACACCATCGTCGAGACCCTGGTCCCGGCCTCCGCCCGTACCGAGGCCTTCACCTGGCTCACGGGCGCGGTGGCGCTGGGGCAGGCCGCGGCCGTGACGGTCGCCGGCCGGCTCGCGGACGAGCACGGCGCGAGCACCGGATTCCTGGTGCCGCTGGTGGGCACGGCCCTCGCGCTGGCCACGCTGCTCGCGCTGCGCTCGCGGCTCGTACCCCGGGCGCCGGGGCGGGTCGCGGCACGTGGTATCGGTCACCGAGTGCCGGTGACGGTGGACTGATTCCGCGGAATAGGTCACTATGGATCGTCGTTAGCACTCGATGAGTGTGAGTGCCAGGAGGAAGACAAGTGCCGACCTACCAGTACCAGTGCACCGAGTGCGGCGAGGGCCTCGAGGCGGTGCAGAAGTTCACCGATGACGCGCTGACCGAGTGCCCCAGCTGCAAGGGACGCCTGAAGAAGGTGTTCTCGGCGGTCGGCATCGTCTTCAAGGGATCCGGCTTCTACCGGAACGACAGCCGCGGCTCGTCGTCCAGCAGCTCGCCCGCGTCGTCGAAGCCTTCCACGGCTTCCTCCACGCCTTCGTCGTCGTCCTCGTCGTCCTCGGATGCGAAGCCGGCCGCTTCGTCGAGCAAGTCCTCGACGTCGAGCTCCACGTCGGCGGCCTGATCCACGTTCTGGCCTGATCCACGTTCTGGCCTGATCCACGTTCTTACGAAAGCCCTACCGCTGTGCGCGGTAGGGCTTTCGGCGTTGTGCGGGCAGCTAATCTGACGGCCATGGCGACCAACGCGTACGCGGACATCGGTGTGATCGGCGGCTCGGGGTTCTACTCCTTCCTGGAGGACGTGACGGAGGTGTCCGTGGACACCCCGTACGGCAGCCCGAGCGACAGCCTCTTCCTCGGCGAGCTCGCGGGGCGACAGGTCGCGTTCCTCCCCCGGCACGGCCGCGGCCACACCCTGCCGCCGCACCGGATCAACTACCGAGCCAACCTCTGGGCGCTGCGCTCGCTGGGTGTGCGGCAGGTGCTCGGGCCCTGCGCGGTGGGCGGGCTGCGGGAGGAGTACGGGCCCGGGACGCTCGTCGTACCGGATCAGCTGGTGGACCGCACGAAGACGCGGGTCCAGACGTACTTCGACGGGGAGCCGCTGCCGGAGGCCTGGGGCGGGGCGGTGCCCAACGTCGTGCACACCTCCTTCGCCGACCCGTACTGCCCGGACGGGCGGCGGGTGGCTGTGAAGGCGGCCCGGGGGCGCGGCTGGGACCCGGTCGACGGCGGCACGATGGTCGTCGTCGAGGGGCCGCGGTTCTCGACCCGTGCGGAGTCACGCTGGCACGCGGCGGCCGGGTGGTCGGTGGTGGGGATGACCGGGCACCCGGAGGCCGTCCTGGCCCGGGAACTGGGGCTCTGCTACACCTCGCTGGCGCTGGTCACGGACCTGGACGCGGGCGCGGAGACGGGCGAGGGGGTCTCTCACACGGAGGTGCTGAGGGTGTTCGGCGAGAACGTCGGGCGGCTGCGGGAGGTCCTGTTCGACGCGGTCGGGGCGCTGCCGGACACGACGGACCGGGACTGCCTGTGCACGCATGCGCACGACGGGTGGGACCTGGGGATCGCGCTGCCGTGATTCCCCCTGGGGCCTCGGCGGCGGCGGTGGCGGCCGGCCGTGAATCCCCCTGGGGAGTGAGGGAGTTGTCCACAAGGGGTCGGTGATCCACAGGCGGGAGCGGCATTTCCGCGGGGCCGGGATGGTGGGAGCGGTTCTCCGGACGGTCCGGGGACGTACGCGACTCCTGACAGGCGGTTCACCCGATGACGACCTCTCCTTCCTCTCCTTCCTTTCCTCCCCTCGTCCCTTCCCTTCCTTCCCTCGACCGCTCCCCCGTTCCCGCGCCGTGCGGTGTTCCACCGTTCGAGCCGCTACGGGTACGGGGCGGGCGGCAGCGACTGCGGAGGGTACTGCGGCGCCGGCGGCGGGCCCCGGCCGCGATCCTCGCGATGAGCGCGGCCGCGCTGGCGGTGGCGGGCGGGGGCGAGGTGTCCGCGGATCCGCCGACGCGCCCGGCGGCGAAGGAGCAGCGCCGGCCGGCCGCGGTGCGGCTGGTGTCGGCTCCGGTACGGATCGCGGACGCGGCGACCGTACGGCTGTTGCGGCCCGGCGACCGGGTCGACGTGATCGCCGCCCCCAACTCGCCGATGGGCGGGGGCGATGCGGCTCGGGTGGTCGCTACTGGCGCCCGGGTGGCCGAAGTTCCGCGCACGGGTGAGACGCGTTCGGACGGCGGGGCACTGATCGTCCTGTCCGTTCCACGGTCGACGGCGACGGCTCTTGCGGGTGCGGGTGTCACCTCCCAACTGGCGGTGACGCTGTGTTGATTCGCACGGACTGCCTGTCAAGTAACCGTTCCGTGTGTACGGATTGGACGCCTCTCCGTCGTTCGCGGCCTAATGGCACGGCTACCTGCACAAACGACGAAAGGCACCCGGGTGAGCCCGAAGAAGGAAAGCGTGATGGCAGGCTTCAAGGCCTTCCTCACGCGCGGCAACGTGATCGACCTCGCGGTGGCGGTCGTGATCGGCGCCGCGTTCACCAACATCGTGAACTCCGTGGTGAAGGGTGTCATCAACCCGCTGGTCGGCGCCTTCGGTACGAAGGACCTGGAGAGCTACCGATCCTGCCTCAAGGGCCCGTGTGTGGTCGACGACGCGGGGACCGTGGTCTCCGGCATCCCGATCATGTGGGGTCTGGTGCTCAGCGCCGTCCTCAGCTTCCTCATCACGGCGGCCGTCGTCTACTTCCTGATGGTGCTGCCCATGGCGAAGTACCTCGCCAAGCGGGCCGCCCACGACAAGGCGAAGGAAGGCGTCCAGGAGACGCTGGAGATCAGCGAGCTGGAGGTGCTCAAGGAGATCCGCGACCTGCTCGTCGCCCAGCGCGGCCCGAACTCGGACGCCGGGACGGGGACGGGGACGCACCCCACCCCCTAGCCGGCGACTCGCACCGGCGTCAGAGGTGGTGCGGCGGCTTCTCTTCAAGGAAGCGCGCAAGATCGGCGGCGCTGTCACTACCGCCGGGAGGCCGCTCACCCCACCCGCGGTCCGTATCGTCCGCGGACTGCTGGTCCAGTGGATCGTCGAAGATCAGCTTCGGCTTCGTGGTGTTCTCGGGGTTGGGCTGGGTGCCGGGCTGCTTCGCGTCTCGCGGTCCGTGGGCGGGGGCGGTGCTCATACCTCCAGGGTACGCCGGGAATTCGGCCTCGTACCCGCGTCGATCAGCGGTCTTTCGGGTCGAGCAGCCACAGGCCCAGGACGACGAGGAACGACAGGACCAGGAAGCCGGCACCCCACCAGGCCGTGCCGGTGTCGCCCGCCATCCACTCGTCGACCACGATCGTCAGACCCCACAGCTGGCCGATGACGACCGTCAGGGCCAGGGCGAGTCGCGCGCTCAGTTTCGACGAGCGCTCGGGCTCCTGCTCGGTGCCGGCGCCGGGGCCGGGGCCGGTGTGGCGGACCCGCGGGTCGCCGTAGCCGCTGGTCGGCCGGATCTGCGGATAGCGCTCGTGGACGGGACGGTTCAGCCGGGCCTGCGCACTGCCCGGCGTGTACGCGGGGCGCGGCGGCAGCTCCGGGGCGGGGGCCGAGGCGGAGGCGTGGACGGGATCGGGGTGGGGAGCGGGGGCGGGGCTGGGGCCGGGAGCGGGGGCCGGGGTCGACGGGCCGTCGGGGGCTTCCGGGTCCTTGGGGAACGGGGTGTCGGTCATGTCCGCTCGCTCCTCGACCCCGCGCCGCGCGCCGAGACCCCCGGGCAGCCGAGGCGCTCGGCCAGGTCGGGTCGCTCCTCGCCCAGCTGGCGGCACAGGCCCTCCTGGACGCTCTCTCCGGAGCGCGTGGTGCCGACGGCCCAGACGCTGCCGTCTGCCTCCTCCACCAGGAGCACCTTGGGCAGCGCGCGCGGTGGCGGGCCCGCGGTCACCTCTCCCGTACGGGCGTCGAAGACTCCCTCGTGGCACGGGCAGTACAGCTCGCCCTCGCTGCCCCGGTCGTTGCGCCACAGCACGGCGCAGGCGAGGTGGGTGCAGACGGCCGAGTATCCGGCGAGGGTGCCGTCCTCCAGCCGGATCGCGACCGCCCGGTCCTCCTGCTCGGGGTACCGGAAGGCGAGGGACTCGCCGGGCAGCAGCTGGTCGGCGATCTTCTTCGCCTCGGGCGCTCCGTCCGCGTCGCCGTGGCGGTGCAGGATGCCGGAGGCGACGCCGATGCCGCCGACGGCTAGGCCGCCGGAGACCGTGGCGACGATCCGCAGGTAGTCGCGCCGAGTGGTGAGCGAGTCGGCCGCGATGCGGTCGTGCAGCGCTTCCTGGGCGGCGTCGGCCGCCCCGGCGCCGCCGGCGGGTGGCTGCTCGGTGACACTCATCAGACGGCCCTTCCGTTGATCTCGACGACGGGGAGACCGCCGGGGACCGGCCATTGGACCTTGTCGGCAGGGACGACCATCGCCACTCCGGTGGAGACGGTGGTGGAGCCGAAGGTGAAGGAGTCGGCGACCTGGACGCCGGGGCGTTCGGCCTGGAGCTCCTCGAGGGTTCCGTAGAACAGGGCGCCGGTGGGGCAGACGGTGGCGCACATCGGGGCGAGGCCGTAGGCGGTGCGGTCGTAGCAGAGGTTGCACTTCATCTGCAGTTTCGCCTGGAGGTCGATCTTCGGGACACCGAAGGGGCAGGCGTTGACGCAGTTGGCGCAGCCGATGCAGCGGGTGGTGTCCGCCTGCTGCACCACGCCGTCGGCGGTGACGAGGATCGCGTCGGCGGGGCAGACCTCGGCGCACGGGGCGACCGGGTCCTCGCAGTGCATGCAGACGGTCGGGAGGGAGGCGACGGAGTGGCCCTCGTCGGGGTAGTCGAGGTGGATCATCGACTTGCCCCGGTGTGAGTCGCACTCGCGGCAGGCCGAGACACACGCCTGACACCCGATGCAGCGCCCGGGGTCGATGAAGATGGTGCGGCCCATCATGAGCGGCGTCAGCTCCTCTCCGCGGTGCCACGGCCCTGCGGGGACGTGGGAGGCAGGGGGTCGGTGCGGGAGACCTGGGTCTCCGGGTAGGCGATGTGCCCCGGGGCGGTCGGGGGCGCCGGGACCTCGTCGATCCGTTCCGCGGGCTCGATCCGGGCGGCGCACACCTTGTACTCGGGGATCTTGGAGCGCGGGTCGAGGGCGTCGATGGTGAGGGCGTTGGCCGCCGTGGGGACGGGCCAGTGGTACGGCACGAAGACGGTGTCGGGGCGGATCGCCTCGGTGACCAGCGCGGGGAAGACCTCGCTGCCCCGGCGGGTGACGACGCGGACGGGGTCGCCGTTGCGGAAGCCGTGAGAGGGGTGGACCTCGACCCAGGGGCGTGGGGTCTGTTCGACGAGGGCGCCCAGGCGGCGGGTCTGGTTGCCGGAGAGGAAGTGGGCGACGGTGCGGCCGGTGGTGAGCGAGAGGGGGTACTCCTCGCTGTACGGGTCCATGGGCGGGTGCCATTCGACGACCTGCATGTGGATCGTGCCGTCCGGGTGGTACGTCCTGCCGTCCTCGAAGAGGCGGGGGGTGCCCGGGTGGTCCGTGGAGGGGCAGGGCCAGGCGATGCCGCCGGTCTCCTCCAGGCGTTCGTAGGTGATGCCGTAGTAGTCGTTGACCGTTCCGGCCGAGGCGATGCGGAGCTCCTCGAAGACGGCGCGGGAGTCGGGGAAGTCGAACTTGTCGCCGACGCCCAGGCGCCTGGCGAGCTCGCAGATCACCCAGGTGTCGGTGCGGACCCCGGCGGGCGGTTCCTGCGCCTTGTTGTGCTTGACGACCCGGGCCTCGGCGTTGGCCATCACGCCTTCGTCCTCGGCCCAGACGGTGACGGGGAAGACCACGTGCGCGTTGGCGGCGGTCTCGGAGAGGAAGAAGTCGAACTGGGCGTGGAACTGGAGGGTGTCGTAACCGTTCTTGACGGTCGCGTAGTTGGGGAGGGAGACGAAGGGGTTGTTGCAGACGCCGATCAGGCCGCGGATCTCCTCGCGCTGCATCTGCCAGACCATCTCCATCATGGAGGTGCCGGCGGGCGGGAGTTCGGACTCCTCGATGCCCCAGATCTCGCAGATCTGGCGGCGGTGCTCGGGGTTCGTGATGGAACGGCCGCCGGGCAGCAGGTCGGACTTCTGGCCGTGCTCGCGGCCGCCCTGACCGTTGCCCTGGCCGGTGATGGTGCCGTAGCCGGCGCCGGGCTTGCCGATGTTCCCGGTGGCGGTGCACAGGTTGATGATCGACAGGCAGTTCTCGACGCCCTGGGAGTGGTGTTCGACGCCGCGGGCGTGCCAGGCCATCGCCTTGTCCGCGCCGGCGAACATCCGGGCGGTCCGCACGATCTGTTCCTCGGGGACGCCGCAGATCTCGGCGGCGCGGGCGGGCGGGTAGGCCTCGACGGTCTTCCTGACCTCGTCCCAGCCGGTGGTGTGCTCCGCGAGATACGCCTCGTCGGTGAGGCCCTCGGCGACGATCACATGGAGGACGGCGTTGAAGAAGGCGGAGTCGGTGCCGGGCTTGAGGGCGACGTGGAGGTCGGCGGTACGGGCGATCGCCGTCTCGCGCGGGTCGACGACGATCAGGGAGGCGCCGCGGTCCCGGGCTCCCCAGAGGTACTGCGTCATCACGGGGAAGCACTCGCCGACGTTGGAGCCGGCGATGAGCAGGCAGTCGGTGAGGAGGATGTCGGAGAAGGGGTTGCCGGCCCGGTCGATGCCGAAGGCCAGCTTGTTGGCGCCGGCGGCGGAGACCATGCACAGGCGGCCGTTGTAGTCGACGTGCCGGGACTTCAGGGCGACGCGGGCGAACTTGCCGACGAGATACGTCTTCTCCGAGTAGAGGCTGGCTCCGCCGAGCAGGCCGAAGGCGTCGTTGCCGTACTCGGCCTGGATGCGGCGGATCTCGGAGACGGTGAAGTCGAGCGCCTCCTCCCAGCTCGCCTCGCGGAAGGGCTCGTCGCGGTGGGAGCGCATGAGCGGGGAGGTGAGCCGGTCGGGGTGGTTGACCTGCTGGTAGGCGTTGATTCCCTTGGGGCAGAGCCGCATCCGGTTGATGTCGTGGTTGCGGGGTTCGACGCCGAAGACCTTGCCGCCCTTGTCGACGCGGAGGTACATGCCGCACTGGACGCCGCAGAAGCAGCAGTGGGTGGGGACGAGCGTCTCGCCGTTCTGGTCGGCGTGCCAGCGGTCGGCGGGGATGCCTCCGGCGTCGCGGAAGTTGCGGGTGCCGGGCGGGGCGATCGAGGGGTCGAGCGGAAGGGGGTGCTGCCCCACCTGCTGCTGCGTCACTTGAAGCCCTTCTTGACGTGGGTGAGGTAGGCGTTGCCGCGCAGGACGCGCTTGCAGCGGGGGCAGTACTCGGCCCACGCGTCGAAGCCGAGCTTCAGATCGCGCATGGTGCCCTGGAGGTTCTCGACGTAGGGGGCGGTGTCGATGGGCTCCTGGCAGCGGCGGCAGGCGAGGACCTCTTCGCCGTCCTTCGTGCGGGAGGTGTACTTGAAGAGCTGCATACCGACGGCGGCGGGCCGCTGGACGATGTGGAAGAACTTCCCGAACGGGATGTAGATGAGGGTGAAGACCACCGACACCATGTGCAGGATCGCCAGGAACTCGTAGCCGCCGCCGTGCAGGAAGATCGACGAGAAGGTGAGCAGCAGCCCGGTCACGGCGATGACGATGAGGGCGATCAGCGGGACCAGGTCGTAGGCGAAGCGCTGGCCGGTGATGGCGCCGCGGTCCTTCATACGGCGCCACAGGAAGTAGGAGGCGCCGGGGATGACGAGGACGGCGGCGATGTCGAGGCCGTGGAACATCAGCCAGCCGACGATGTTCAGCGAGTCGAAGCCGAGGACCTTGAGGCCCCAGATCCGCATCTCGTAGCCGGGCCCGGAGCCGGTGGAGGAGGTGAAGGTGAACCAGCCCCAGGTGAGCGGGAAGGTGATCAGGGCCGCGAGGACGCACCCCCAGAAGATCAGCTGGTGGGCGGCCCAGCGCGCGTGGGAGCGGGCGCCGAGGAACTTCTGGAAGCCGAGATAGGTGGCGATCATCTTCGGCAGGGCGGTGGGCGCCCTGCGGAAGTTGGCGGCGGAGAAGAAGGAGCGCCAGCCCTGCTTGAACAGGCGGCGGGCGCCGGGGGCGGAGATCCAGACGGTGTAGCGGTAGGCGACGCCGAAGGCGAGGAAGACGGTGGCGACGGCGTACGGGAGGAGCGCCGAGTCGAAGTCGCGCAGGAGCCGGCTGCCGAGGACGATCGCGACGATCAGCAGCACGGAGACGGCGGTGCCGGCGAGCGTGGCCCGCCGCCGCACGTCGGCGGGCGTCTGGATGACGGGCGCGGTCCCGGGGGCCGATGGCGCCTCGGTCACGGTCGTCGTCGAAGTCGCCGTCGAGGGCGAGGTCGCGGTCGGGGCGGGCTGGCCCGGCGTCGGATCTGCGGGGCCCTGCGGTGGCTCGGTCACCCGGTCACCGTAGGGTGATATGCACAGGATTAGCCTGTTTTGCGGTACGAGTGGGTGAGTGTATCGCTCGGATGGAGTTCGGTCCGTCAGATGGCGTTCAGGCCGTGCGATCGGAAGAGCGCGCGGGCCTCGGCGATCTGTTCCGGGGTCGGGGAGGGGGTGTCGTGGAGGGTGAAGGGCTTGGCGAGTGCTTGCCACTTCGCTTCGCCGAGCTTGTGGAAGGGGAGGATGTCGACACGCGAGACATTGCCCAGGCCGGCAGCGAAGGCGGCGACTCCCTCCATATTGGCGGGGGCGTCGGTGAGGCCCGGGACGAGCACGAAGCGGACGTGGACCTCCTGGCCGAGGTCGGCGAGGCGGCGGGCGAAGTCCAGGGTCGGCTCGAGGGGGCGTCCGGTCACCGTGCGGTAGGTGTCCGGGTCCCAGGACTTGATGTCGAGGAGGACGAGGTCGGTGTCGCGCAGCAGGGAGTAGGTGGCACGGGTGCCCAGGAAGCCGGAGGTGTCCAGGGCGGTGTGCAGTCCGAGTTCGTGCTTCATCCGGTGAAGGAGTTCACCGGCGAAGACGGGCTGGAGGAGGGGTTCTCCGCCGGAGAGGGTGGCCCCGCCTCCGGAGGCCGCGATGAAGCGGGTGTACTTCCGCGCTTCGGAGATCACGTCGTCGGCAGAGGTGCGTGTGCCGCTACGCATCCGCCAGGTGTCGGGGTTGTGGCAGTACAGACAGGTCAGTGGGCAGCCGGAGAGGAAGGTGACGAAGCGGGTGCCGGGGCCGTCGACGCCGGTCGACAGGTCCCAGGAGTGCACCGAGCCCTCGGAGGGACGGCGGGTCGCGGCGGCCGCCGGCGTCACGGGGCCGAGTTCGGTCGTGGCCGACACGGTCGATGTGGTCGACGTGGTCGACGTGGTCGACGTGGCCGAAGTGGCCGAAGTCGCCGACGTGGTGGACATGGCCATCGTGGTCATGGCGGGACCTACCTCTCCGGCTGCTACAGCGAGCCGTGGAAGGTGCGGTTGAGGACGTCGAGCTGCTGCTCGCGCGTCAGCCGGACGAAGTTGACCGCGTATCCGGAGACCCGGATGGTCAGCTGCGGGTAGTTCTCCGGGTGTTCCATGGCGTCCATCAGCACATCCCGGTCGAGGACGTTGACGTTCATGTGGAAGCCGTCGCCGGCCATGTAGCCGTCCAGGACGCCGGCCAGGTTCTTGATCCGCTCCTCGGGTGTGCGGCCCAGGCCGTCGGGGGTCACGGTGTTGGTCAGAGAGATGCCGTCCTCGGCGTCCTCGTACGGGAGCTTGGCGACCGACAGGGCCGAGGCCACATAGCCGTGATTGTCGCGGCCGTTCATCGGGTTGGCGCCCGGGGAGAACGGTTCACCGGCGCGGCGCCCGTCGGGGGTGTTGCCGGTCTTCTTGCCGTAGACGACGTTGGAGGTGATGGTCAGCACGGACTGGGTGTGCTCGGCGTTCCGGTAGGTCGGGTGCTTGCGCACCTTCCGCATGAACTCCTCGACCAGCCAGACCGCGATCTCGTCGGCGCGCTCGTCGTTGTTGCCGAAAGCCGGGTAGTCGCCGTCGATCCGGTAGTCGGTCGCGAGACCGGTCTCGTCGCGCAGGGGGGTGACCTTGGCGTACTTGACGGCGGCCAGCGAGTCGGCGGCCACGGAGAGGCCGGCGATCCCGCAGGCCATGGTGCGGCGCACGTCGCGGTCGTGGAGCGCCATCTCGATGCGCTCGTAGGCGTACCTGTCGTGCATGTAGTGGATGACGTTCAGCGCGTGGACGTAGACGCTCGCGAGCCACTCCATCTGCTCGTCGAACCTGGCCATGACCTCGTCGTAGTCGAGGACGTCGGAGGTCAGGGCTCCGGTCGCCGGGCCGACCTGGGCGCCGGACTTCTCGTCCCTGCCGCCGTTGATCGCGTAGAGGAGGGTCTTGGCGAGGTTCACCCGGGCGCCGAAGAACTGCATCTGCTTGCCGACCGGCATCGCCGAGACGCAGCAGGCGATGGCGGTGTCGTCGCCGAAGCGCGGGCGCATCAGTTCGTCCGACTCGTACTGCACGGAGGAGGTGTCGATGGAGACCTTGGCGCAGAACTCCTTGAAGCCCTGGGGGAGCTGCGGCGACCAGAAGACGGTCATGTTCGGCTCGGGCGCCGGGCCGAGGTTGTACAGGGTCTGGAGATAGCGGAAGGAGGTCCTGGTGACCAGCGGACGGCCGTCCTCGCCCATGCCGGCGAGGGACTCGGTGACCCAGGTCGGGTCGCCGGAGAACAGTTCGTCGTACTCGGGGGTGCGCAGGAAGCGGACGATACGGAGCTTGATGATGAAGTCGTCGACGAGTTCCTGGGCCTGCTCCTCGGTGAGGAGTCCGGCCTCGATGTCGCGCTGGAGATAGACGTCGAGGAAGGTGGAGGTCCGGCCGAGCGACATCGCCGCGCCGTTCTGCTCCTTCACGGCGGCGAGGTAGGCGAAGTAGAGCCACTGGACGGCCTCGCGGCCGTTCGTGGCCGGGCCGGAGATGTCGTGGCCGTAGGACCGCGCCATCGTCTTCAGTTCGCCGAGCGCGCGGATCTGCTCGGAGAGCTCTTCGCGCAGGCGGATGGTCTCCTCCAGCGAACGGTTCCCGGCGGGGAGGGAGTTCAGGTCCTCCTTCTCCTCCTGCTTGACCGCGATCAGGCGGTCGACACCGTAGAGGGAGACGCGACGGTAGTCGCCGATGATGCGGCCGCGGCCGTAGGCGTCGGGGAGACCGGTGACGACACCGGCCTGGCGGGCGGCGCGGATCTCGGGCGTGTAGGCGTCGAAGACACCGGCGTTGTGGGTCTTGCGGTACTCGGTGAAGACCTTCTCCAGCTCGGCCGAGACCGGGTAGCCGTAGGTCTCCAGGGCGCCGGCGACCATGCGCCAGCCGCCGTACGGCATGATCGCGCGCTTGAGCGGGGCATCGGTCTGGAGGCCGACGATCAGGTCCTTGTCGCGGTCGATCCAGCCGGGGGCGTGGGCGGTGATGGTGGAGGGGATGTCGTACGAGACGTCGAGGACGCCCTTGGCGCGCTCCTCCGGGAAGCGGTCGGTGATGGCCTTCCACACGGCGGTGGTGCGCGCGGTGGGCCCGGCGAGGAAGGAGTCGTCGCCTTCGTACGGCGTGTAGTTCTGCTGGATGAAGTCGCGGACGTCGATGGCGTCGCGCCAGAGTCCGCCCTTGAAGCCCTTCCAGGCTCCCTCGGTCACCGTTGCCTCAGCAGGGGTCGCAGTCACTGCCCGCACCGCCTTCTTCGAATCATTCGATCGCGTCGTTGCCTACCTCCATTGCACGCCCTCTGATCGATCAAAAGGGTCGGCAATGGTCACCGGTCGACGGCCTTTGGTCCCTTCCCCGGGATGCGGAAAGGCCCCGCCTGGGCGGGGCCTTCTCGGGGAGTACGTCGGTCAGCTCGGCGCCTCCGCGCCCTTGCGGGCGTAGAACCACCAGGTCACGACGGTGCAGCTGGCGTAGAAGGCGACGAAGCCCCACATGGCGCTGGTCACTGCCACCGAGCCGAAGAGCGCCGGGATGAAGAAGAAGCCGTAGGCGGCGATGGCCGAGGTGAAGCCGGTGACCGCACCGGACTCCATCTCCGACTGCTTCAGCGCCTTCGCGTACTCCGGGGTGCCCTCCGTCAGCCCCTTCAGGTGGGTGGAGCGGAAGATGACCGGGATCTGGCGGAAGGTCGAGCCGTTGCCGATGCCCGAGAAGAAGAACGCCGCGAGGAAGCAGAAGAAGAAGCCGTAGAAGCTGCCGGAGTCGGATCCCGACGGGAGGAAGGTGATCACGCCGATGATCGAGGCCGCCATGCCCACGAAGGACAGGATCGTCACCCGGGCGCCGCCCAACTTGTCCGCGACCCAGCCGCCCGCCCACCGGGCCAGGGCGCCGACCGCCGGGCCCATCCAGGCGTAGGTGGCGACCGAGTAGTCCGGGAACGTGGTCTTGATCAGCATCGGCAGCGCGGCCGCGAAGCCGATGAAGGAGCCGAAGGTGCCCACGTACAGCCAGGTCATCAGCCAGTTGTGCTTGCGCCTGAAGATGATCTTCTGCCGGCTGAAGGGCGTGGAGGCCACCTTCAGGTCGTTCTGCCCGAACCAGGCCACGGCCGCCAGGACGAGCAGCACCGGTACCCAGATGAAGGCCGCGTTCTGCAGATGGACCGGGGTCCCGTCGGTCTTGTGCTGGGCCGAGCCGATCGCGATCGTCGACCAGGTGATGACGATCGGCGTCAGCAGCTGGACCGCCGAGACGCCCAGGTTGCCGAGCCCGCCGTTGATGCCGGTCGCGCTGCCCTTCCTCGCCTTCGGGAAGAAGAAGCCGATGTTCGCCAGCGAGGAGGCGAAGTTGGCGCCGCCGATACCGCACAGGGCCGCGATGGCGACCATCACGACGTACGGGGTGGACGGGTCCTGGATCGCGATGCCCAGCCAGATCAGCGGCACGATCAGCACGACCGTCGACAGCGCCGTGAAGCGGCGCTGGCCGATCATCGGGCCGAGGAAGGTGTAGAGGATCCGGGCCGTGCCGCCCGTGAGACCGGGGACGGCCGTCAGCCAGAACAGCTGGGAGGTGGAGAAGCCGAAGCCGACGTCCTTCAGATTGGTGGCGGTGACGCTCCACACCTGCCAGACGACGAAGGCCACGAGGAGCGCCGGCACCGCGATCCACAGATTGCGGTTGGCGACGCGCCTCCCGATCGACTTCCAGAAGAGTTCGTTCTCCGGCTCCCAGTCGGTGATCGGCTTCCCGGGGCGGTACTGCTCCGCGTCGTACGAGGGTGCCGGACCGCTCGTCGCCGCTCTGCTGTCCTGGACTACGGAACTCATGGCGCTTCCCTGGGGACGGGGATTTCCTTGCCTCTTCAGGCTGCGCCCGCACATAAGGGGCAGGTGAGAGGCCATGGTCGTGACTCCGGGCAGGCGGAGGTCCCGCCAGTCCCGGGCCATAGGGACGCCCGGGACGTCGTGAACACCCGGCACGTCGTGGACCGACGAGCGCCTGCGGCGCGGGCCCGCGTGCCGTGACCGCCGCGCAACCCCACGCTCTGGTGTCCTGGAGCGCATGACGCAACCGTTTCTGCCCCTCACCGCGCGCTCCCGCGCCGAGGCGCATCGCGCCGCGACACCCCTCGAGCTCTTCTTCGACCTCTGCTTCGTCGTCGCCGTCGCCCAGGCCGGCGCCGAGCTCGTGCACGCGGTCGCCGAGGCCCACACCGCCGACGGCATCGCCCACTACGCGATGGTCTTCTTCGCCATCTGGTGGGCCTGGATGAACTTCACCTGGTTCGCCTCGGCCTACGACAACGACGACGTCCTCTACCGCGTCGCCACCCTCGTCCAGATCGCCGGCGTCCTCGTCCTCGCCGCCGGAGTCTCCCGCGCCTTCGAGGACGACTTCCTCGTCGTGGTGCTCGGCTACGTCGTCATGCGGGTCGCGCTCGCCTTCCAGTGGCTGCGCGCCGCCCACCACGCGACCGACCCCGCCGAGCGCACCCTGTGCCACCGGTACGCGGGCGGCGTGATCCTCTGCCAGATCGGCTGGACCGCCCTCCTCTGGGCCCCCGAATCCGCCCGCCCCTGGATCTTCCTCGCCATGATCGTCGCCGAGCTGGCGGTCCCCGTGTACGCGGAGAAGGACGTCACGACCCAGTGGCACCCGCACCACATCGCCGAGCGCTACGGCCTGTTCACGATCATCGTGCTCGGTGAGACGATCGCGGCGGCGACCGTCGCCGTGAAGACGGGGATCGCGGAGTACGACGCCCTGGACGAGCTGCTCCCGATCGCCGCCGGCGGTCTGCTGATCGTCTACGCCGCCTGGTGGATCTACTTCGCCGTCCCGGCCCACGTCCGCCTGGGCTCCAACCGGCAGGGCTTCCTCTGGGGCTACGGCCACTATCTGATCTTCGCCTCCGCCGCCGCCATCGGCGCCGGCATCGAGATCGCCGTCGAACAGGCCGTGGGCAAAGCCCACATCTCCACCCTCGCCGCTTCCTCCGCCGTGACGATCCCCGCCGCGCTGTTCCTGCTCTGCGTGTGGGTGCTCCACGCCCGCTACTTCAAGGTCGGCATCGCGCAGCAGGCCGTCCTGCCCGTCTCCTCGCTCGCGATCCTGATGTGCACGTTCGCCGGCCGCTGGGCGGTCCTGGCGGCGGGTGTCGCCGCCGCGGCGACCGTGGCGGTCGGTGTGACGCTGACCGCCCGCAACCCGGCCACCCGCGGCCGCAGTCACCCGTACTGACCGAACGCGCGTGGTACGCAAGGAGCATGACGAACAACGTGGCACCGCACGACGCACTGACGGACGTGACCGGCCTGCGCGTCGGCCACGCGCGCGTGGCCGGGCCGAACGCCCTCAGCGGCACCACCGTCGTCCTGGCCCCGGAGGGCGGGGCCGTGGCGGCCGTGGACGTACGGGGCGGCGGACCCGGCACCCGGGAGACCGATGCCCTGGACCCCCGTAACGTCGTCCAGCGGATCGAGGCCGTGGTCCTCACCGGCGGCAGCGCGTACGGACTCGAGTCGGCGGCCGGCGTGATGGCCTGGCTGGAGGAGCAGGGCCGAGGGGTACGGGTCGGTCCCGACCCCTCGCACGTGGTCCCGGTCGTCCCCGCCGCCTGCGTCTTCGACCTGGGCCGGGGCGGCGACTTCGCGGCCCGCCCGGACGCGGCCACGGGGCGCGCCGCGGTGGAGGCCGCCGCGGCGACGGCGCTCCACGCGCGCGTGGAGACGGGCGCGGTCGGCGCGGGCACCGGGGCCGTCGTCGGCGGGCTCAAGGGCGGGGTCGGCACGGCGAGCACGGTCCTGGAATCGGGAATCACGGTCGCCGCGCTGGTCGTCGTCAACGCGGTCGGCTCGGCGGTCGACCCGGAGACGGGCGCACTGTACGGACAGTACTTCCAGGGCCGCCCCGCGTACCCGGACCGGGCCGTCCACGAGACGGCGCGGCGGCGGCTCGCCGAGGCCGTGGCCACGAACACCCCGCCGCCCCTGAACACCACGCTCGCCGTCGTCGCCACCGATGCCGTCCTGACGCGGGCGCAGGCGCAGAAGTTCGCGGGCACGGCGCACGACGGCATCGCGCGCGCCATCCGTCCCGTCCATCTCCTCAACGACGGGGACACCGTCTTCGCCCTGGCGACCGGGGAGCGGGAACTGCCCGCGAAGGCGGGTCCGCTCGCCCTGAACGACATCCTGGCGGCGGGCGCGGACACGGTGACCCGGGCGATCGTCCGGGCGGTCCTGGAGACCGCCGACGGGGTCAGGGGATCCGGCGGCCACTTCCCGTCCTACCGCGAGTTGTACGGACCCGACGGACCCGACTCCGCTGTCGACTCCCCGTCCAATAACGGGAGTTGAGCGCCCGAGGGCGTCGGGCGCGCGGGAACTTCGCGTGCGCCCCCTTCGTTTTGCCGAACCCCGGACACGATGTCAGACCCAGGGACTACGTTAAGCAAGCACCAAGTGACATGCGGCGACGGCCTGGAGACCCTCTTGAACGATCCGCAGGATCCTCACGATCCGTACGAGACGACCGAGACGCAGGTTGAGCGGCTCCTCGGCCGGGCGCTCAACTCCTTCGATCTGCCGGACACCACGGTCGAGCGGCTGGAGACGGCCCTCGCCCACTCCAGTGCGCTGCACTCCTCGCACCACAGCGCGTCGCTGCACCGCACCACGTACCGCCACACCTACCTGCTCGCCGACGGCACGGCGCTCAGTCTGTGGGAGCTGGTGCACAACTCCGGCCGGGACGGGGCCGAGCAGCACGAGCTGTACGCGGACGAGGCGGAGGCCCGGCTCGCCGCCTCCCGGCTGCCCTCCGGCCTCGACCCGGGCTGGGGCGTCGAGCGCTCCCCCGGCCCGGACGCCGACGAGGACGGCGACCTGGAGCTGCTGAGCGCCCTGCTGTCCCGTCCGATACCGACGCAGCCCCGGATGTACGTCCCGGACGACTCCGCGGACCACGCGCGCCGGGTGCTGCGCCGCGCGGAGAACGCGGACCGGCCCGGCGAGGAGACGGCGCGCAGACTGCGGGTCGCGTTCGCCCACCACATCACGCAGGCGTTCGGCCGCCAGTGCGCGGTGGAGAGCGGCCGGGACGCCGGATTCACGCTCTACGAGCACGCGTTCCTGCTGCTCGACGGTGGCGAGATGAGCCTGTGGGAGGTCGAGCACACACAGACACCGGACGGCCGTCACATGTGCGAGGTGTACGAGGACGAGCGCACGGCCCGCGAGGCGATGGAGCACCGCGCCCGGGTGCGCTGAGACGCGGCAGGGGACACCCGTGCACGTGCCGAGGGCGGCCGACGCAGCGTGCGCCGGCCGCCCTCGGCCTCTCCGCGGGTGCCGGGTGGACCGGGCTCCGGCCCGGCCCACCCGCCGGCTTCAGGTCTTGCGGACCAGCAGGGCCACCGTGACGCCGGTCAGCCGTTCGGTACCGGTCGCGGTGTAGTGCGCCCGCAGGGCGCGCGCCTGGGCGGCCGGGAGCGCCTCGAAGGGGTCGGCCGCGCCCTCGGGCACGACCAGCCAGATCCGGGCCTCGTCCCGCAGACAGGCGGCCGGGTCGGGGCACTCCGAGGACCACAGGTCCGCGCGGTCCGCAGCCGAGCGGGCCAGGAACACGTCCCGGGGCCGCAGTTCGTCGGGCAGGTAGTGGCGGACGCCTAGGTCCAGCAGCCGCCAGTAGTCCTCGCCCCGGTCGTACACGACGGCGTCGCCCGGCCGGTGGTACCGGGCGATGGTCGCGGCGGCACCCTTGTAGTCCACCCCGTGCCAGAAGTGCGCGTACGTCTCCCGCACCGACCGCTGCTCGGGCAGGCTCAGCAAAGCCACGGCGGCCAGGGAGACGGCGAGGACGACCCGGGAGCGATGCGCGGCGAGCGCCGCACCGGCCAGGACCGCCCACGCCGGCAGGGTGAACAGCAGATACCGGTAGAAGAAGTACGAGATGTCGCCGTGCGAGACCGCCCACAGCGCGAGGACGGGCAGCACGGCCATGGCGGTCATGGCCAGGACCGGGCCCCGGGACTCCGGCCGCCAGGACGGGCCGCTCGTCGACTGCCGCGTTCCGGCGCGGCCCGCCCGCCGGCGCTCCGCCCAGGCCGACACGGCCAGGAGCGTCACCGCCCCGGCGATCGGCCCGGAGGCGTACAGCTTGGGCAGGAAGGCGACCAGGCTCTCCAGGTTCGGTCGGGGGATCCAGGCGATCTGACGGGCCGCCTGCCCGCTGCCGAGCACCGCGACCGGCGCCGCGGCGGCCACCCCGGCCAGCGCGGCGAGCCCGGCCCGGAGCGCGAGGGCGCGGTCGACACGGGCCCTGGCGGCCACGACCACCAGCTGCCCGGCCAGTGCCGTCAGCGCCACCAGGTGCAGCAGCCCGATCGCGGCCACGCAGCCGGCGTACGCGGCCCAGCGCCCCGGGCTCTCCGGCCTGTCCAGGGCCCTCAGCAGCGCCAGCGTGGCGAGGGCGACGGCCAGGACGACCAGGGCGTACGGGCGGGCCTCGTGGGCGTACCGGACCACCACCGGAGTGAGAGCGAACAGCAGACCCGCGGCGAGCCCGGCGCGGCGGCCGAACAGCCGCTGCCCGATCAGCGCTGTGCAGGCGGCCGCCGCGGTCATCGCGAGGGCGGAGGGCATCCGCAGGGCGGTGACGGTGTCGCCGAAGACGACCGTCCACCCGTGCAGCAGCAGGTAGTAGGGGGCCAGGACCGCGTCCACGTTCCCCACCGTGTCGAGGAGGCGGCCGGTGGGGCGGGTGACCATGTCCCAGGTGTTGAGCTCGTCCTCCCACAGCTGCGGGTGGTCGATCTCGTACAACGCCAGGGCGAGGGTGACGAGGGCCGGCCACAGCCAGACACCGTGCCGCGTGCCGCCCTCGCCGCGCGGGCGGGCGGGGCGGCGGGTGGTGGCCGGGGCGGGGTCGCGGACCTCGGCGGCGACGGAGGAGGGCGTTCCCATGGCCCGCCCCCTATCCGCGCACCGATGCGGGCGCGTCGGCGGCGGGCGCGTCGGCGGCGGGCGCGTCGGCGGCGGGCGGGGCAGCCTCGGGAGCAGCGGCGTGCGGAGCCGCAGCGTCGGGCGGGGCGGCGGCCGCGTGCGGGATCGGGGCGGCGGCGAGCTTGCTCACGGCGAACTCGCGGTTGGCCCGGGTCTGCTTGCGGTACGACTCGGGCAGGTCGGGCATGGCGAGCAGCCGGTCGCACGCGGCGAGCGAGCCCGCGTAGTCGCCGACCCAGTAGGCGGTGATCGAGAATTCGAACAGCAGGCCCCAGTGGTACACCCACGGATGGAGGAACAGCATGTCGTCGCGCGGCTGCTCCCGGTCGAGCACGGCGGAGACGATCGCGTGGGCGGAGTGGTGGCGGCGCATCTTGCGCAGCCGCGCGGCCAGTTCGTAGCAGGCTTCGAGGCGCTGCGGCCGCGAGTCCCAGGCGCGCGTGAGCGTGTCCATGGCGGCCGGCCAGTCACCGGACTCCGCCCTGAGCACGCCGGACTGGAGGAGTGCGTAGTAGACCTCCTCGCCCCAGCCGCCCATGGCCGCCCGGCGCTCGTAGAGCTTGATCGCCTCCCCGGAGCGGCCCATGTCACGCATGGTCTGCGCGAGGTAGAAGACCGTACGGGGGTTGCCGGGGTCGCGGTCGAGCTCGGCGCTCAGCAGCCGGGCGTCGCGTTCGAACTTGTCGTGGCGTGAGCCGCCGTCGTGACGGTCGTCGATGGCGAGGGCGTCGAGGTTCTCCTGGGTGTGGTCCCGGTCGGCGGTGAGGTACTCGTGGGTGACGCCCTCGTACCGCCACGGCAGATCGCCTCTGACCAGGCGTTTGATGCGGTACTCCAGCGTGCCCTTGTGACGCAGCATGTACGCGTCGGCAGTCAGCGGGGGCAGCGGGCCTTCCTGGCGCAGGACGAGGTCGGCGTCGAGGAGCAGGAGGTAGTCGGCCCGGCCGCGGGCGTGGGCGATGTTCAGGCTGCGGTTGTGCCCGAAGTTCACCCACGGCTCCTCGCGCAGCTCGCCGGGGATGCCGTCGAGCGCCTTGCGGATGAGGTCCTGAGTGCCGTCGGTCGAGCCGGTATCGGAGATGACCCAGGTGTCCACCAGGTCACGTACGGAGGCGAGGCAACGTTCGATGACCCGGGCCTCGTTCTTGACGATCATGCACAAGCAGAAGGATGGCTTCACGGCAACACCACTTCAGGGGGGTCTGTGGGGGGCGACCTTAAGCACAGGCCCGGGACGGTCGGGGAAGGCACGCCGACAGGCGCTTTCAGGTTCGCCACGCCGTACGCACCCAGGGGGATGGTGGCGGTAGGCCAAGGCGTTGACAGTCCCCTCAATGACGTAAAGGCGCCGCGATCGCGTTCCGATGATCTGTTTGGAAGCTCGAACTCGCTTCCGATGCATCATTCGATCCGGTTGAAGAAGGAGCTCTGCATGAGTCCTGATTCCAGGACAAGGTCCTCCCTGGGCCCGCTTCCGCGACGCCGCGCCTGGCTCAACGGCGGCGCCATCGCATCGATCGCCCTCGTCCTCACGGGCCTCGCGAGCCCGGTTGTCGCCGTGCCGCAGATCGTTCACGGCCCCTCGGGCGTCAACGTCACGGGCCCGGCGGGCGACGAGTGCGAGGACCGTCCTCCGCACGAGGACCACCACGACGGCCCGCCGCCGCACCACGACGGCCCGCCGCCCCACCACGACGGCCCACGCGGCCTCGAGGGACCGCCCTCGGCCGGTGACCTCCAGCATTTCCTGGACGACCAGCTGCGGCAGGCGTTCGAGGGCGGCCCCGAGCGGTACCTGAAGGCGGCGCCCGAGGACGACTTCGACCGCTATGTGCTGGCGCCCGAAGGCGGCCCCGAACACTGCAAGGAGGGCCCGCCCGGCCCGACGGGCCCGAAGGGCGACACCGGACCCAAGGGTGACACCGGCGACACCGGCCCCAAGGGTGACACCGGCGACACCGGCCCCGCCGGGCCGACCGGCGACACGGGCGACACCGGCCCCGCCGGACCCACCGGCGACACGGGCGACACGGGGCCCGCCGGTCCCACCGGCGACACGGGCGACGATGGGCCCAAGGGTGACACCGGCGACACGGGCGACACCGGGCCTGCCGGGCCCACCGGCGACACGGGCGACGATGGCCCCAAGGGTGACACCGGCGACACGGGTGACACCGGCCCCGCCGGACCCACCGGCGACACGGGCGACACCGGACCCGCCGGACCCACCGGCGGCACGGGCGACACCGGACCCGCCGGACCCACCGGCGACACGGGCGACGATGGCCCCAAGGGTGACACCGGCGACACCGGCCCGACCGGCGACACGGGTGACACCGGACCCGCCGGACCCACCGGCGACACGGGCGACACCGGGCCTGCCGGACCCACCGGCGACACGGGTGACACCGGACCCGCCGGACCCACCGGCGACACCGGACCCAAGGGCGACACCGGCGACACCGGACCCAAGGGTGACACCGGAGCGACCGGAGCCACCGGGCCCACCGGGCCCTGCTCCGACATCGACGCCTACGCCCCCAACGACGACGAGGACTTCCAGGCCGCGCTTACCGGCGGCAAGGTGTTCGCGGGTCGGGCTCCGGCCGTCGGTGGGGCGATCGTCTGGCAGGACCTCACCAACGCGGTCGCGACCATGACAGACCCCGCCAACCCCAACTACCCCCCCAATGTATGCGCCGTCTCCATCGTTGATGCTGAGGGCGAGGCCTACATCAAGGTGCTCACGACGGGCGGGCAGGTGTGGCAGACGCACGGTGACACCGACGGATCCAACTTCATCTGGAATGAGGGCTGGTTCGTGCAGGCGACACCCACCCCGGTGGCGCTCCGCTCGAACAAGTTCATGCGTGCGCTGCCTCCCGGCGCACCCCCCAACCGCATCCCCTACGGCCTGAAGCTCCCGTGACAGGCAGGTGACAAGACCGAGGGGCGGTGCGCTCGCGTGCGCACCGCCCCTCGGGCCCCTCTCGGGGCCGGTCAGGCTGCGACGGCCACCTTCGTCTCAGCCTGAGGCCTTTCCCCGGCCGCCACCGCCTCGGGCGCCGGCTTCCGCGCGCCCTTGAGGACGATCACGAGCGCGGCGCTCACCAGCGTGCCCGCCACGATCGCGAGCAGGTAGAGCAGCGGGTTGCCGATCAGCGGGATCACGAAGATGCCGCCGTGCGGGGCCCGCAGGGTGCACTCGAACGCCATCGACAGAGCGCCGGTGACCGCGCCGCCCGCCATCGCCGCCGGGATGACCCGCAGCGGGTCGGCCGCGGCGAACGGGATCGCGCCCTCGCTGATGAACGACGCTCCCAGGACCCAGGCCGCCTTGCCGTTCTCCCGCTCGGTCTTCGTGAACAGCTTGCCGCGCACGGTCGTGGCCAGCGCCATCGCGAGCGGCGGGACCATGCCGGCGGCCATCACGGCGGCCATGACCTTCAGGGAACCCTCGTTGGGGGTGGCGAGACCGCCGACGGCGAAGGCGTACGCGACCTTGTTGACCGGGCCGCCGAGGTCGAAGCACATCATCAGGCCGAGGATGACGCCGAGGATGACCGCGTTGGCGCCGGAGAGGCCGGAGAGCCAGTCGGTGAGGGCGCTCTGGAGACTCGCGATCGGCTTGCCGATCACCAGGAACATCAGGAAGCCGACGACGATCGACGCGAGCAGCGGGATCACCACCACCGGCATGATGCCCCGCAGGGCCGCGGGCACCTTCACCTTCTGGATGGCGAGGACCGTGCCACCGGCGATGAGACCGGCGGCGAGGCCGCCGAGGAAGCCCGCGTTGATGGTGAGGGCGATCGAACCGCCGACGAAGCCGGGGACGAGACCGGGGCGGTCGGCCATGCCGTACGCGATGTATCCGGCGAGGACCGGGACGAGGAAGGCGAACGCGAGCCCGCCGATCTGGAACATCAGCGCGGCCCAGGAGTCGGCCTGGCCCCAGGCGAAGTGCTCGGCGACGGAGGGGGCCTTGTCGATGTCGTAGCCGCCGATGGCGAAGCCGAGGGCGATGAGGAGACCGCCGGCCGCGACGAACGGGACCATGTAACTGACGCCGGACATCAGCCACTTGCGGAGCTTGGTGCCGTAGCCCTCGGTGGGCTCGCCCGCGCTCTCGACGGGTGTCGGCTTGCCGGCCGGGGCCGTGACCTCGCCGCGTTCGGCCTTGCCGCGTACCTCGGAGATCAGCTCGGCGGGCCGGTTGATGCCGGCCTTGACGCCGACGTCGACGGTCGGCTTCCCGGCGAAGCGCTCCTTGTCCCGTACGGGGACGTCGTGCGCGAAGATCACGCCGTCGGCCGCCTCGACGACCGCCGGGTCGAGCCGGGTGAACCCGGCGGACCCCTGCGTCTCGACGACGACCTCGACGCCGGCAGCCTCCCCCGCCTTTTCGAGGGCCTCGGCGGCCATGTAGGTGTGGGCGATGCCGGTGGGGCAGGAGGTGACGGCGACGATCCGGAAGGTGGTGGGTTCTTGTCCCCCACCCCGCCCCTCCCCGAAACCGGGGGTTCCCCCCAGCCCCCCGACGGCACCGGCCGGCCCGGCGGGCGGAGCGGTCTCCGCCCCCGCCTCCTGGCCGGAGGCCGTACCTGCCGCCGTGGCGGAGTCCGCGTCGCCAGGCGCGGACTGGCCGGTGGAGCGCCCACCACTGCCGCCCGCAGCGCCGGAGGCGGCGGCACCGGCGACGTCGGCACCGGCCGCGTCGGCGGCGGATGCGTCGGCACCAGCCACGTCGGCACCGGCCACTTCGGCGGCGGATGCGTCGGCACCGGCCACGTCTGCACCGGCCACTTCGGCGGCGGATGCGTCGGCGGACGGCTCCGCGCCCGGCGTCGCCGGCGCGGCCGCCCCGGCCTGCTCCGGCTCGGTCGCGGCCTCGCCCAGGATCAAGGACGCCGCCTGGCCCGCCGACGTCGCCGACCTCAGCGCCGTCGTGAACTCCTCGTCCATCAGCTGCCGGGCCAGGGACGACAGGATCGTCAGGTGGGCGTCGTCGGCGCCCGCAGGCGCCGCGATCAGGAAGATCAGGTCCGCCGGGCCGTCCGGGGCGCCGAAGTCGATGCCCGACGGGGAACGACCGAAGGCGAGGGTGGGGGCCGTGACGTGGGCGCTGCGGCAGTGCGGGATGCCTATGCCGCCGTCGAGGCCGGTCGGCATCTGGGCCTCGCGGGCGGCCACGTCCGCGAGGAAGCCGTCGAGGTCGGTCACCCTGCCGAGCGCGACCATGCGCTCCGCGAGCGAGCGGGCCGCCGCTTCCTTCGTGCCGGCGGACAGGTCGAGATCGACCAGGTCCGCGGTGATCATCTTGCTCATCGCGGGCTCCCTTGCTCGCTGAGTACTCGGTCGAGGGGTACGTCGTCGGTCACCGTGACCGCCGACGGGTTCAGATCGGCCGGGGTCGGCATCTCGCTGCCCGGCAACTGGACGGCCGCCGCGCCGTGCGCGACCGCCGCCGTGAGGGCCTCGGGGCCCTCTCCCCCCGCCGCGAGGAACCCGGCCAAGGACGCGTCTCCTGCGCCCACGTTGGAGCGGACGGCGTCGACCTCGGCCGCGCCGAACCAGATGCCGTCCGCGGTGACAAGCAGCTGGCCGTCCGCGCCCAGGCTCGCGAGCACGGCGCCCGCCCCCGACTGCCGCAGTTCCTCCGCCGCCTTCACCGCGTCGCCGACCGTGGCCAGGGGCCGTCCGACCGCCTCCGCCAGTTCGTCGGCGTTCGGCTTGACGACGTCCGGCCGGGCCGCGAGGGCCGCGAGGAGTGAGGGGCCCGAGGTGTCGAGCGCGATCCGGGCACCCGCGCCGTGCGCGCGGGTGACCAGCTCGGCGTACCACTCGGGCGCGAGGCCGCGCGGCAGGCTGCCGCAGCAGGCGATCCAGTCCGCCGCCGGCGAGTACGCGCCCACGGTGGTGAGGATCGTCTCCGACTCCTCCGAAGTCAGCTCCGGGCCGGGCGCATTGACCTTCGTCAGCGTTCCGTCCGGCTCCGCGAGCGCGATGTTGGAGCGGGTGTGGCCGGCGACCGGCACCGGCGCGACCTCGATGCCCTGCTCGGCGAGGAGTTGGGCGACGAGCGCGCCGGGCGCGCCGCCGAGGGGGACGACGGCGACCGTACGGTGCCCGGCCGCGGCGACGGCCCGGGAGACGTTGACGCCCTTGCCGCCCGGGTCCATGCGCTCCGCGGAGGCGCGCAGCACCTCGCCGCGCTCCAGGGCCGGGACCTCGTACGTCCGGTCCAGGGACGGGTTGGGGGTGACGGTGAGGATCATGTGCGTACGACTTCCGTTCCCGCGGCCTCGATCGCCGCGGCGTCCTCGGGGCTGAGCCCGCTGTCGGTGATGAGCAGATCGACGTCGGTGAGGTCGCCGAAGCGGGCGAAGTGCTCCTGGCCGTGCTTGGCCGAGTCGGCGAGGAGCACGACGCGGCGGGCGGAGGCGATCACGGCCCGCTTGACGGCGGCCTCGGCGAGGTCGGGGGTGGTGAGACCGTGGTCGGCCGAGAAGCCGTTGGCGCCGAGGAAGGCGACGTCGGCGCGGATCTCTCCGTACGCCCGCAGCGCCCACGCGTCGACGGCGGCGCGGGTACGGTGCCGGACGCGGCCGCCGACGAGGTGGAGGTCGATGCCGGGGTGGTCGGCAAGGCGGGCCGCGACCGGCAGCGCGTGGGTGACGACGGTCAGGCCGCATTCGAGGGGGAATTGGGCGGCGAGCCGGGCGACGGTGGTGCCGGCGTCGAGGACGACGCTTCCCTCGTCGGGGAGTTCGGCGAGGGCGGCCCGGACGATCCGGTCTTTCTCGTCGGCGGCGTGGGCCTCGCGCTCGGCCAGGTCGGGCTCGAAGTCGAGCCGCCCGGCCGGTATCGCGCCGCCGTGCACCCGGCGCACGAGCCCGGCCCGGTCGAGGGCCTTCAGGTCGCGCCGTACGGTCTCGGCGGTGACCTGGAACTCCTCGGCGAGGGAGAGGACGTCGACGCGTCCGCTCTCGCGGGCGAGCCGCAGAATCGCTTGCTGGCGCTCGGGTGCGTACATGTGGTTTTACGTCCGTTCGATGCCCGAACCTGTGGTTTCACCTGCAGGCTACGCCCAGGTTCCCGGAAAGTAAACGAATCCGGGCATCGCTACGGACACGAACGGGCATCGTGAGCGGATGGGGGCCGAAGGCCCCGGGCCCGACGCCCGCCGGCGGGAACGCCGAAAGGCCCGGACAGGGGTACCCCAGTCCGGGCCTTCGTCGTACGAGGCGCTGGTGCGTCACTGCGTCACGGCTTCAGCGCGTCGGTGCTTCAGCGCGTCAGTGCTTCAGCGCGTCAGTGCGTGAGCACCGGCTCCTTCTCGAAGCCGACCTCGGGGTCCTCGGTGTCCCCGGCGTCCACGACGTCCCCGGATCCCTCCGCGCCCTCCACGTGCTGCTTCGGCTTCCGCGGCAGCGCGAACATCACCAGGAAGATCCCGGCGAGCACCGCCACCGCCCACCCGAGCGCGTTCTGGAACGCGTCCGTGAACGCCGCCCCCACCTCGGCCGGAGCCTGCTCCAGACGCTTCTCGTCGATCACGCCGAAGAAGACGACCGACACGAGTCCGAGTCCGAGCGCGTTGCCCATCTGCCCGGTCGTGTTGATGAGACCCGACGCCGAGCCGGCGTGCTCGCGCGGCACGTCCGAGAGGACCGCGTCCGTCAGCGGGGCCACGATCAGGCCCATGCCCAGACCCATGACCACCAGCGGCGGGATCATCTGCCAGGAGTCGATGGCGGTGCCGTACCGACCGGCCGCACCCATGTAGAGCAGCAGCCCGGCGGCCATCGTCAGCGCGCCCGCCTGGAGCACCTTGCGGCCGAAGCGCGGCACCAGCTTCTGCACGGACAGACCGGCCGCCGTCGAGACGGCGATCGAGAACGGCACGCCCGTCAGGCCCGCCTTGAGGGGGCTCCAGCCGAGCCCGATCTGCATGTACATCGTCCAGACCAGGAAGAAGATGCCCATCACGACACCGAAGGTCAGCTGCACCGCGATACCGGCCGCGAAGCTCTTCACCTTGAACAGCGACAGCTCGACCAGCGGGGAGCCGTCCTTCCTCGTCTTGTACTTCTCGTACGCGATGAGGGCGGCGAAGACGACGAGGCTGCCGGCCATGCACAGGTGGCCCCAGAGCGGCCAGTCCAGCTCGCGGCCGCGCGTCAGCGGGTAGATCAGCATCAGCAGCGCCAGCGTGACCAGCAGGACGCCGACGATGTCGAGCCGGAGCGCCTTGGGCGCCTTCGACTCGGTGATGAACTTCCGGCCGAGCAGCAGACCGGCGATGCCGACCGGCAGGTTGATGAGGAAGATCGGCCGCCACTCCAGACCGGCGATGTTCCACTGCGTGAGCAGCGCGCCGAGCAGCGGGCCGGAGACCGCGCCGAGGCCGATGATCGCGCCGAACAGGCCGAAGACCTTGCCGCGCTCGTGCGCCGGGAAGGTGGCGTGGACGATCGACAGGACCTGCGGCACCATCATCGCCGCCGCGGCGCCCTGGAGCAGGCGGGAGGCGACCAGCATCTCCGGGCTCGCGGCGAAGCCGCAGAGCGCGGAGGCGAGGGTGAAGCCGGCGGTGCCGAGGAGGAAGAGCCGCTTGCGGCCGAAGATGTCGCCGAGACGTCCGCCCGTGATCAGGCCGGCGGCGAACGCGAGGGCGTAACCGGCGGTGATCCACTGGATGGCGCTGGTCGTGGCGCCGAGGTCGCGTTCGATGCTCGGGATCGCGATGTTGACGATCGTGGCGTCGACCAGGTCCATGAAGGCGGCGGTCATGACGATGGCGAGGGCGATCCAGCGCCGGCGGTCGGCGACTGCTTCCGTGGCCGCTTCCGGAACGGCGTCGTGTGAACTCATACGATGAAACTAGAGGTCATATAGGTCAGCTGATGTCCTAGATGCGGCGCATGCTGGAACTTATGACGGACACTCCGGCACGACTTCTGAATCTGCTGTCGCTGCTCCAGACCCCGCGTGAGTGGCCGGGCAGCGAGCTGGCCGACCGGCTCTCGGTCTCGGCCCGCACGATCCGGCGGGACATCGACCGGCTGCGGGAGCTCGGCTATCCGGTCGAGGCGACGAAGGGCGCGGCGGGCGGATACCGCCTGGTCGCGGGTACGGCGATGCCGCCGCTGCTCCTCGACGACGAGGAGGCGGTCGCGATCGCGGTGGGGCTTCGGGCGGGGGCGGGGCACGCGATCGAGGGGGTGGAGGAGGCGTCGGTACGGGCCCTGGCGAAGCTGGAGCAGGTCCTGCCGTCGCGGCTGCGCCACCGGGTCTCCACGCTGCAGAACGCGACGATCCCGCTGACGCGCGGGGACGGGGCGACGGTCGCGCCGTCGACCCTGACGGCGCTCGCGGGCGCGGTGACGGGGCAGGAGCGGCTGCGCTTCGGCTACCGGGCGGGGGACGGCACGGAATCACGGCGCCTGGTGGAGCCGTACCGGCTCGTGTCGACCGGGCGGCGGTGGTATCTGGTCGCGTACGACCTGGAGCGCGAGGACTGGCGGACGTTCCGGGTGGACCGGGTGTCCGACCCGTTCGCGACGGGGGCGCGGTTCGCTCCGCGGGAGCTGCCGGAGGGCGGCGCGGCCGAGTACATGGCCCGCTCCATGTCCCGCGCCCAGCCCGAACTCGACCTGGACGTCACCTTCGAGGCCCCGGCGGAATTCGTCGCCGCCCGCCTCCCCGCCCACCTGACCCCGACACCCACGGGCCCGACCACCTGCCGCCTGCGCACCCCCACGGCCGACTCGGTCGAATGGCTGGCCCTCCGCCTGGCCCTGGTGGACATCCCCTTCACCATCCACGCCCCACCCCCTCTGATCACCTACGTGACAGACCTGGCGACCCGCCTGACGGCGTCGACGACCTGACCCCGGCAACGCGCCCGCGGGGCGGGGGCAACCCCGCAAGCCCCAGAACCGCGGAGCGGCGAAGCGCCCCGGCGGTGCGGGGCGCCGCCTCCGGCAGCCCCCTCACACCGCGAAGCGGGCGCAGGCCCGGGGTGCGGGTGCAATCCCCAAACCCCGCGCCGCGGAGCGGGGGCAGAGCCCGCGGCTGCGGGGCAACCCCGCCAAAACCCGCGCAGCGGAGCGGCGCAGCGACGCCGGCCCGCGGTTCTGTAGAGCACGCGCAAACCCGCGCCGCGCAGCGGCGCAGCAAGCCCGAGGGCCAGGACCTCCCGACCCGGGAACCCCCAGCGCCGCGAAGCCGGCGCGCCGAGAGACCCGGGGGGCGAGGCCAACGCGCATAGGACCCGCGCCGCGGGGCGGCGAAGCGTCCCGGCGGTGCGGGGCCCTACTCGGGCACTCCCTCACGCCGCGGAGTGGGCGCATGGCCCGTGTGCGGAGCACCCCCCCGCCAAACCCCCCGCGCCGCGGAACGGCGCAGAGCTCCACGGGGGTGCGGGCCCGCCAACCCCGCGCCGCAGAGCGGCGCAGCAAGCCCGGGCCAGGACCTCCCGGCCCGGGAACCCCCTGCGCCGCGAAGCCGGCGCCGAGACCCGGGGCGCGGGGCCGACCCGCATGAAACCCCGCCGCGCAGCGGCGCAGCGCCGGGCCCGCAGAGGCCAAGGCCCCCGGTCCGCCGGCCGCTCTAGGCCACCGCGTCGAAGCCCGTGTCCCGCGCCATCTTCTTCAGTTCCAGCAGCGCGTGCTTCTCGATCTGGCGGATCCGCTCACGCGTCAGCCCGTGTTCCTTGCCGACCTCCGTCAGCGTCCGCTCCCGGCCGTCCTCGATTCCGTAGCGCATCCGGATGATCGACGCCGTGCGGTGGTCGAGCTTGTCGATCAGGTCGTCCAGCTCCTCGCTGCGCAGCAGCGTGAGCACCGACTGCTCCGGCGACACCGCCGACGTGTCCTCCAGCAGGTCGCCGAACTGCGTCTCGCCCTCGTCGTCCACCGACATGTTCAGCGAGACCGGGTCCCGCGCCCAGTCGAGCACGTCCACGACCCGCTCCGGCGTCGAGCCCAGCTCCGTCGCGATCTCCGCCGGCTCCGGCTCCCGGCCGTTCTCCCTGTTGAACTCGCGCTGCACGCGCCGGATCCGCCCCAGCTCCTCCACCAGGTGGACGGGGAGCCGGATCGTGCGCGACTGGTCGGCTATGGACCGCGTGATGGCCTGGCGGATCCACCACGTGGCGTACGTCGAGAACTTGAAGCCCTTCGCGTAGTCGAACTTCTCGACCGCGCGCACCAGACCCGCGTTCCCCTCCTGGATCAGGTCGAGCAGCGGCAGCCCGCTGCGCGGATAGCGTCGTGCGACCGCGACGACCAGCCGCAGGTTCGACTTGATGAAAAGATCCTTCGCGCGCTCGCCCGCCGCGTACAGCGCTTCGAGCTCCTCGCGGGACGCGCCCCCCGCCTCGCTCTCGACCTCACCGTCGAGGATCTGCCGGGCGTACACACCCGCCTCGATCGTCTGGGAGAGCTCGACCTCCTTGGCGGCGTCGAGCAGGGGCGTACGCGCGATCTCGTCGAGGTACATGCCGACCAGGTCGCGGTCGGCGATCTCCCCGCCCACGGCGCGAACGCTGCTGGCCCGCGTGCTGCTACCGCTGGTGGCGGACGAACGACGGGCGACGGCACGGGTTGCCATGCGTGCTCCCTTGCTGAGTAGGTCGCGACACCCTCTCGGGTGCCCTGCATCCGACGGAAACAACGACTGGAATCAGGACAGAATTCCCACGCGGCGCATCGATTTTCGCGATCATGCAGTACCCTGTGCCGCCACCGAGGGGGATACATGGTGTCTGAACACACAGAGACGCAGGTCAGGCCGGGCACGGAGGGTGACCTGGAGGCGCTCACGGAGCTGTACAACCACTACGTCCGCGAGACCGCGATCACCTTCGACACCGAGCCCTTCACGCCGGAGCAGCGACTGCCCTGGCTCCGCTCCCACCCTGAAGACGGCCCCCATCGCCTTCTGGTTGCTCAGGATGTCCAAAAAGGGACGAAAAACCCAATTCTCGGCTATGCGACCAGTAGCGCCTTCCGTCCCAAGCCCGCGTACTCCACCTCCGTGGAGGTCAGCGTGTACCTCTCCCCGGACGCCGCGGGCCGGGGCATCGGCACGCTCCTCTACGAGCGGCTCTTCGCGGCCCTCGCCGACGAGGACGTCCACCGCGCCTACGCCGGCATCGCCCTCCCCAACGAGCCCTCGGCCCGCCTCCACACCCGTTTCGGCTTCCGCCACATCGGTACGTACGGGGAGGTCGGCCGGAAGTTCGGCCGCTACTGGGACGTGGCCTGGTACGAGAAGGACCTCGGGCCCTCCCGCGCCCCCGGTCCTAGGGCCTGTCCGACCCTGATCCGCCGGACAGGCCTTAGGCCCCACCTCAGCCCCGACCTAGGACCACGGACCGTTACGCCCCCTCCCCTCGACGCCTAACGTCCACGCCATGGACGACACCTCCGGCACCCTCGACGAAGCCCTCCAGCGCCTCCACGCCACCGGCCCCGAGCGCCTCGGCCGGCTCACCAACCACGCCCCGATGGCCGTCGAGGCGCTCGTGCGGCACGGCCGGGCCCCGGCCGTGCACCGCTGGCTCGACCACTACGGGCACAAGCTGGAGGACATGCCGTCGCCGCGCTCCCCCGTCACCGCCGCCACCTGGCGCGAGGCGCTGGGCGACCCCGCCCGGATCACCGACTGGGTGCGGTACTTCGAGCGCGAGACCGCCGAACGCCCCTGGCGCGAGGTGCTCGCCGAGTGGTGGCCCCGCCTGCTCCCCGGCATCGCGGGCGGGTCGACCCACCCCGTGATCCGTACCGGTCACGCCGTACGCTCCCTCCTCACGACCGAGGAGACCGCGCCGCGCCGCGTCGAGCTGGCCCACGCACTCGGCTACTGGGCCGCCCGCCACCAGCCCCTCCCAGCCCTCACGCGGCTCGCCCCCGCACCCACCGCGGCCGCCGCCCTCGGCGCCGTACCGCCCGTCCCGGACCAGGACGGCGGCCTGCCGTCCCGGCTCGCCCAGCTCACCGCGTTCCCGCACTGGGGCACCGCCCCCGACGCGGACACCGCGTACGTCCTGCTCACCGAACTGGTCGAGGCCGCGACCCACCGCTACGCCACCCACGGCCACGGCGAACCGATCATGCTCGTGCACGCCGCGACCGCACCCAACGCCGTGCTGCGCACCCTCCCCGCGCTCCCCCGCGAGCTCTGGGCGCCGAGCCTCTCGGCCGCCTGGGCCGCCTCGGCTGCGGTGACCGCCTCCTACACGCCCGTCGAGCCCGCTCCCCACCAAGCGGTCACGACCGTGACCGCCGAGGAGGTCTTCGAGCGGGCCGCGGCGCACGGCGACGAGCACACGATCAAGTTCACCGACACCGCGCTCGACGTCGGCGACCCGCTCGCGCTGGCCGCCGCCCTCCGCGCGATCGAACTCAACCCGCCGATCTACTGAGGCGCCTGGGGACTGTCCGGCGCATCAGGGTCGGACAGTCCAGTCCCTAGCCGAACTGCACCGAGCGCTTCGCCAGGCCCAACCAGAACCCGTCGATCACACTCCGTCCGCCCCCGAGGTCCCCCGCCGCGTCCGCCGCGCCCAGCGTGACGAACAGCGGTGCGAAGTGCTCCGTGCGCGGGTGGGCGAGCCGACCGGCCGGGGACTTGTGCTCGAAGTCGAGGAGCGCGTCGACGTCCTCGGCCTCCAGGGCGTGGCGCCCCCAGTCGTCGAACTCCGCCGACCAGCCCGGCACGCCCGGCCCGGAATGGCGCAGCGCGGCCAGGTTGTGGGTGAAGAACCCGCTGCCGACGATCAGTACGCCCTCGTCGCGCAGCGGCGCGAGCTTGCGCCCGATGTCCATGAGCTTGCGCGGGTCGAGGGTGGGCATGGAGATCTGGAGTACGGGAATGTCGGCGTCCGGGAACATCTCCACGAGCGGCACGTAGGCGCCGTGGTCGAGGCCGCGGTCGGGGATGTCCTGCACCGGCGTGCCGGGGCCGTGGAGCAACTTGCGGACGGACGCGGCGAGCTCGGGCGCGCCGGGGGCCGCGTACCGCACCCGGTAGTAGTGCTCGGGGAAGCCCCAGAAGTCGTAGACCAGCGGCACGGTCTCGGTCGCGCCGAGAGCGAGCGGGGCCTCCTCCCAGTGGGCGGAGACCATGAGGATCGCCTTCGGCCGGGGCAGCCCCGCCGACCAGGCGGCGAGTTCACCGGGCCAGACCGGGTCGTCGGCGAGCGGCGGGGCGCCGTGCGAGAGATAGAGGGCGGGCATCCGCTCCAGCGTGGTGTCGGCGTCCATGACGACCGCCTCCGTTCCGGGTCCATGACAGAAAGTTCAAGTCATTGAAAGTTCAAGCTCATCCGACCTGACAAGCTTAGACCCGATCTAGTTAAACTTTCAAGAATGAGCCGTAGGATAGATACATGACCATGGCACCCAACAACGCACCCCGCCGGCTCAGCGACGACCCGCCCCGCTGGCTCAGCGACGAGGAGCAGCACGTCTGGCGCGCGTACCTGCACGCCACCACCCTCCTCGAGGACCATCTCGACCGCCAGTTGCAGCGTGACGCCGGGATGCCGCACATCTACTACGGCCTGCTCGTGCAGCTCTCCCAGGCGCCCCGCAGGCGGCTGCGGATGACCGAGCTCGCCAAGGGCGCCAAGATCACCCGCTCCCGGCTCTCCCACGCGGTGGCGCGCCTGGAGAAGAACGGCTGGGTGCTCCGCGAGGACTGCCCCTCCGACAAGCGCGGACAGTTCGCGTACCTCACGGACGAGGGTTTCGAGGTGCTGAAGCGGACGGCCCCCGGCCATGTCGCCGCCGTACGGCAGGCGATGTTCGACCGGCTCAGCCCGCAGCAGGTGGCACAGCTCGGCGAGATCATGAAGGTGATGGCGGAGGGCCTGCAGCCGACGGACCCGAACGCGGACCTGCCCTGGCTCCGCTGAGCGGAACCAGGGCAGGTCGTTCGGAATCGGACCGTACGCGGGTCAGTGCGCGACGACGGGGATCTTCAGCTCGTCCTCGGCGCCCTCACCGGACCCGGAGCCAGTGACCACACCGGACCCCGGCTTCCCGGTGTTGATGAAGGTGACGGCGATCGCGGCCGAGACGACCAGGATGCCGACGGCCCACCAGATGGCCGCCGCGTAGCCCTCGACCATGCCCTGGAGCTGGAGCAGCTTCTGGGCACCCTCGGTGGTGGCGCCGGCCGCGCGGTCGGCGATGTACGCGGTGGTGGCCGATGCGGCGATCGTGTTCAGCAGCGCCGTACCGATCGCGCCGCCGACCTGCTGCGAGGTGTTGACCATCGCGGAGGCCACACCGGCGTCCCGCGGGTCGACCCCGTGCGTGGCGAGCGACATGGCCGGCATGAAGGCCGTACCCATGCCGAGGCCGAGCAGCAGCTGGGCGGGGAGGATCAGACCGGCGTACGAGGTGCCGATCTCCAGCTGCGTGAGCAGCAGCATGCCGACGCCGGCGGTCAGGAAGCCCGGGCCCATCAGCCAGCGCGGGGGGACCCGCGTCATCAGCCGCGTACCGATCTGGGTCGAGCCGACGATCATGCCCACGATCATCGGGAGGAACGCGAAGCCCGTCTTGACCGGCGAGTACCCCTTCACGACCTGGAGGTAGTACGTCAGGAAGAGGAACAGGCCGAACATCGCGATGACGGCCAGACCCAGCGAGAGGTACACACCGCCGCGGTTGCGGTCGGTCAGGACGCGCAGCGGCAGCAGCGGGGACTTGACCTTCGCCTCGGTGAGGACGAAGGCGGCGAGAAGCACCGCGGAGGCGACGAACATGCCGATCGTGGTGGCGTCCGACCAGCCCTCGGACTCGGCGCGGGTGAAGCCGTAGACCAGCGCGACCAGGCCGAGCGTGGACAGGACGACGCCGGGGATGTCGAGCGGCGAACGGTTGCGCCCGCCGGCCGGCTCACGGATCACGAAGTACGCGCCCGCGGCCGCGACGATCGCGAAGGGGATGTTGACGAAGAAGGTCCAGCGCCAGTCCAGGTACTCGGTGAGGAAGCCGCCGAGGATCAGGCCCACGGCGCCACCGCCACCGGCGATCGCACCGTAGATGCCGAACGCCTTGGCGCGCTCCTTGGCGTCGGTGAACATCACCGCGAGCAGGGAGAGCGCGGCGGGCGCGAGCAGCGCGCCGAACGCGCCCTGGAGCGCGCGGGCGCCGAGCATCATCGCCTCGCCGGTCGCGGCCCCGCCGAGCGCGGAGGCGGCGGCGAAGCCGATCAGACCGACGACGAAGGTGCGCTTACGGCCCCACAGGTCGGCGATGCGGCCGCCGAAGAGCAGCAGCCCGCCGAAGGCGAGGGCGTAGGCCGTGATGACCCACTGCCGGTTGCCGTCCGAGATCCCCAGGTCCTGCTGGGCGGAGGGCAGCGCGATGTTCACGATCGTCGCGTCGAGCACGACCATCAGCTGGGCGAGAGCGATGAAGACCAGCGCTTTCCAGCGCCGGGGATCTGTTTCGGACATGGGGGTAGCCACCTCTTGGTGCGTAAAGGAAAAAACGGAACGTCGAGCGCTGGACTTATGACGGGTGGAGCGCTGGATTTGTGACGGAGCTACTGAGTCACGGGGCTACGGATTCACGGAGCTACGGATTCACGGAGCTACGGATTCACGGAGCTACTGGGTTACGGAGCTACTGGGTTACGGGACGGTCAGCTCGGGGTCACGACTCGTGGGAATCGCCCCGCAGATCCTCCAGAGTGGCGGCCGAGCCGGGCAGCACGGAGCGCGCGGGCGCTTCGAGACCGTCCAGGAACAGCTGTAGATGGCGGTGGACGAAGCGGTCCATGTTCAGGCAGGCCGTACCCGGGAGCGGGCGGGTCAGCTGGGACACGGCCACCAGCAGGTCCCCGACGCCGACGTCGGCGCGGAGCCTGCCCGTACCGTGCGCGCGGTCGACGAGGCCCTGTACGGCCGCCTCCAACCGCGTGCGTTCGGCGTGCAGTTCGGGGTGGTTCTGGTCGAAGGTGCCGTCGAGCATCGGGCACAGGGCGCCGATGCGTTCGTCGGCGGCGCCGTGGGTGAAGCGGCGCAGCGCGTCGAAAGCGTCGACCTCCCCCGCGTCGACGGCCGCGCCCGCCTCCTCCGCCAGGTCCGTGGTGCGGGACGTGACGGAGACGACGACCTCGTGGATGAGGTCGTTGCGCTCGGGGAAGTTGCGGTAGAGCGTGGCGTTGCCGACCCCGGCGCGGCGCGCGACCTCGTCGAGCGGCACCTGCGGGCCGAACTCGACGAACATCTCGCGGGCCGCCGTCACGATCCGCTCGCGGTTGCGCAGGGCGTCGGCCCGCGGGCGGGGTACGCGACGGGCGGCGGGCGCGGGCTCGGCTTCGGTGGTCACGCCACGGCCTCCTTCTGACGATCTCTGGATCTCTCGCTCTGCATCTCGCGCTCTGCGATCGATCCGGGGACTGAGTCCCCACTTCCTCGGACACAGGCGTAAACGGGGAGGGAGTCCCCGGTTATTTCCCGCTTCAACTGTGACCTGGGTCACACATCCGGCGTCTCGCGGAATACCCACGATCGGGCCAACCCGGCGCGCGCCCCCGCACCTCTCGACACAGGCTGATCGAACAGCAGCGCTGATCGACAGGCAGCACCGACCACGGCAGCACCGACCAGCTGACCAGGGACGGCCAGGGGCTGCCCCGAGGCCGACCAGAGAGGCGACCGGATGCAGCAGACCCGCCGGCGGATACGCAGACCCGTCGCCCTCGCAGCAGCGGCAGCCCTCGCGCTCGCCGCCCTGGCCTCGGCCAGCACGACCCTCCCGGGCCCGGCGCCGGCCTCGGCAGGCCCCGTGGCCGCCGCGCCCACGGACGCGCCGCTCGGGCCGTGCCGCATCGCGACGACGATGGGTGTGCAGATGTCGGAGGGGCTGCCGACCGCCCCCGGATACGCCCGCTCCACGGGCCGGGTCAGGGCCCTCAACCTGATGATCGACTTCCCGGACGCACCCGGGGACGGCACGGCGCTCGCCCGCTTCGACGAGTTCTTCCCGAAGACCGCCGACTGGTTCCGCGTCAGCTCGTACGGACGCCTGCACTACCACCCCGAGGCCCCGATAACCGGCTGGCTGAGGATGCCGAAACCGTTCTCCGCGTACGGGATAGAGCGCGGCTCACCGTACGAACCGGGCTACCGGGGGCTCGTCGAGGACATCGTGAAGACCGCCGACCCGAAGGTCGACTTCAGCTCGTACGACCTGGTCAACATCCTGGTCACCCCGAACGCCGGGCCCTCGGCCCTGGACACCGTCCTGTCCGTCACCTTCTCCGGCAACGACGACGCCCCCTACGCGGACGGCGTCCCGCTCTCCAACACGTCCTTCGTCTACAGCCGCCAGGACGACGGCTCGGGGTCGTACGCCGACACCGGCTACCGCGTCCTGCCGCACGAGAACGGCCATGTCTTCGGCCTGCCCGACCTCTACACCGTGGACGGCGGCGGCACGGTCGGACACTGGGACATCATGTCCGAGGACTGGGGGGCCAACAACGACCTCCTCGGCTGGCACAAGTGGAAGCTGGGCTGGCTCGACAACGAGCAGGTCGGCTGCGCGTCCAGGACCGGGACGCACGAGTACACGCTGACCCCGCTGGCGGACGCGGGCGGCCCGAAGCTGGCCTTCGTACCGCTCTCCGAGCAGTCGGGGTACGCGGTCGAGGTCCGCACGCGCGACGGCAACGACGAGGCCGTCTGCGAGCCGGGCGTCCTGATCTACCGGGTCGAGTCGGACGTCGACACCGGGCACGGGCCGGTGACCGTGGCGGACAGCGACAAGGACAGCGGCGGCTGCACGCGCCGCCCGAACGTCCACGCGGAGCTGTCGGACGCGCCGTACCGCCCGGGCGAGACCTTTACGGACCGGGCGAACGGCATACGGATCACGGTGATGGACGAGGACGCCGACGGCCGCTACCGCGTACGGATCAGGCGCACCTGATCGCGCAGCTCCCGCTTCAGTACCTTCCCGGTGGCGTTCCGGGGCAGCTCGACGTCCCGTACGAGGACATGGACGGGCACCTTGAAGGCGGCGAGCCGCGCCCCGACGTGCGCCCTGAGCTCCTCGACGCCGACGCCCGCCCCCTCCCTCAGACGCACGACGGCGGCGACCTCCTCCCCCAGGGTGGGGTGCGGTACGCCGAGGACGGCGGCGTCGAGGACGTCGGGGTGGTCGTGGAGGACGTTCTCGACCTCGACGCAGTACACGTTCTCGCCGCCGCGGATCACCATGTCCTTGAGCCGGTCGACGATGGTGACGCGCCCGTCGTGGATCCGGGCGAGGTCCCCGGTCCGGAACCACCCGTCGGGGGTGAAGGCCTCCCGGGTGGCGGTCTCGTCCCCCCAGTACCCGCGGACGAGGGACTGCCCCCGCAGCAACAGCTCCCCGACGCCGTCCGCGTCGGGCCGGTCGACGCGGACCTCGGTGGCGGGCGTGGGCCGGCCGACGCTCCGGGGATCCGCGCGGTACTCGGCCCCGAAGTTCGCGAACACGCCCCCGCAGGTCTCGGTGAGCCCGTAGCCGTTGCGGGGCTCGATGCGCTCCCCGTACGCGGCGGTGAGGCGGGCCACGATCTCGGGCGGGGCGGCGGCGCCCCCGGTGTTGAGCATGGTGAGGCTCTCGAGGGTGTCGCCGCTCCGCTCGGCGAGGTCGAGCAGCTGCAGGGCGGTGGTCGGAACCCCGGAGTAGTGGGTGACGCGATGACGCCGGATCAGCTCGAGAGCATGCTCGGCGTCCCACTTCCGCATGAGGACGAGGGTCCCTCCGGCGGCCATGACGGAGTAGAAGGAGGTGAAGGCGGCCACGTGGAAGAACGGGAACGTGGTGAGCGAAACGGGCGCGGGCCCCTGCCCGGGAACCATGCCGCGCCCGAGGGCGGAGGCTGCGGCGTAGTACCGCGGATTCATCGCGGCCCCGGCCTGCGCGAGGTGGGTGGCGACGGCGCCCTTGGGCCGGCCGGTGGTCCCGGAGGTGTAGATGATGGTGGCGTCGTGCTCGGGCAGGACGTCGACGACCGGTGGCCCGAGCAGCGGATCGGTGTCACGCGCATACGCCTGGAACCCTTCTTCCCGGCCCTCCCCGTGAAAGACGATCCCGGGCACGTCGTGCGTGCGCGCCCACTCGCGCACGCGCGCGACCCGCTCGCCGTCGACGAGGAGGATCCGGGGCGTGCAGTCGTCGAGGGCGTACGCGAACTCCTCCTCGGTCCACCAGGCGTTGAGGGGCACGGCGACGAGCCCGGCGAGCTGGGCGGCCCAGAAGGCGATGTGCCACTCGGGATGGTTCCGCATCGCGACGACGGCCCGGTCCCCCGGCCGCAGCCCGTACACCTCGACGAAGCGCCGGGCGAGCCCACAGGCGGCGTCGAAGAACTCCCGATAGGTCAGCTCCCCACCCTCGGACACCAGGAACACCCGGTCCCCGTACGCCCAGGTGACCTCCACGAACTCCCGCAACGTGCGGGGCCCGTCGACATACACCCCACCCTCGACGGCAAACGGCGCCCCCTCCGCGACCAACCGGCCCTCGAAGCCCCCGACCACCTCTCCGCCGCCCACGTCCACTCTCCCTAAGCGCCCGCTCACCCGAGCGGGGACGCTATGCCCACCCTCCCACCCCGTCAACCCCGCCCCACGACGGCCACCCGCTACACTGTCGCCCGTACCGGCCTTCGTGGGATCTGCAGGAAATTGGATCGCCGCAGATCAGGGCGAATGCGCTGGAAGGCCACCGAACGCGCCAGGGCATTTTTCCGAACGAGTTTCCTCGTTCGCGCAGGTCGCGCCAGGTCTCACGCCGTTCACCGACTGCCACTCGGAGCGCTGGCTGGAGCACCTCAATCCACCCCTATGGATGTGCCAGCTCACCCATCGGACGGCCCAGAAGTTGCTACTCAAATAGCAGCTCGTGAGGCTTGAGATGTGACCCCTCATGCTGCCCCTTGGGTGCCCTGGCCCCGCTTCGACCGCCGCGTCTATCTCCTCCTACTGGACGACCAGCGCCGACTCCTGCTGTGCGGTGGGTGCTGCGGCGGCTGGACCGTCCCGCAGGTCCGCATGACAAGCGGAGCCCGGTTCAGGGAGTCGGCTGCCCGATTCCTTGACGAGCAGTTCGGGTTGACGCATCCACGCTTCGGCTCCGTCTACGGGTTCCGGCAGTCGAGCGCTGGCGACAACTGGGAGTTCGATCGCGTGACGGCGGCACGTGTCTTCATCGTCCGCATCAGCGACACCGAGGGGGCGGCAATCGAGCAGAGATCACCCACCCACTCTCGATGGGGTGTCGCAGACCTACGAAGACGGAGGCGGGAGATCCACCCTGAGGGCATCGTCCCGCTGACCACCGGATACATCGAGGGGTGGATTCCCGACGGCCCCATCTCTCTTTGTTGAGCGCCTGCAAGTTGTGCCCCTGGTTGCCGGGGCCAGCACTTAATCGGGGCATCAGGACTGCTCTACTTCACTCCCAACCCACGCGGTATCACCTGCGCCTGCTTCACCTGTTACAGCAGGCATAGGAGCGAACTGAACGACGGCTACTGGTGATTACTTACCCCGGAGGAGCCAAAGGCGGCGTCCGCGTTCTCGCCGCCCCAACCGGTCGGGCTGCGCCAAATGACATTGACGCGGAAGACGTCACGAATCGTGTCCACGGACCAGTCCTCGGCGGGCGGTTCGGAGAGAACGAGGTAAAGACCGTCGGCCGGCGCGGGCAGCGTGTGGTTGATCTCGAGCAGGCGGGTAGCGCCTGATCGCAGGTCCGCGTAGGTGGAGCGGCCTGCGCCCAGGGCCTCGTAGAGGAAGAGACCGTGCTGGGTGACGCAGCTTACGTCGACGACCGAGGAGTCGGCCGGCTGGAGGTCCGCCCAGAGAAGTGCCGACTTCAGCGCGTGGCGGACCGCCTCGTGCTTCTTGCACGTACGGTCGGCATCGGCAGCCGCTTCCAGCACGCGGAGGAAGCCGTCCTTCGTGGTCACGGCCGGTGTTGCGGCGGTGGTGTCCGCGGTGGTCATCTGTGCTTCTTCCTTCTGATCGGGTTGCGGCGGGGCGACGGGGACCGCGCCGTCGGAGTTCGGTTTCGTCTCCGTGCCGAAGCGCTCCTGAAGCTCTCGTCGTGCTTCGGCGAGGGGCCCTGCCCAGCCGGAGGCGCCCAGTTCCTCCGCGAGCCGACCTGCGTCGAAAGTTCCCTCCTTGAGCGCACGGTTGGTTGTCGCGGCAAGGTCTCGAAGAACCCCGAGTCGTTCTCTGTCCGGATCGCCGAACAGGTGAAGTACGTCGACCCAGTCGGCCTGGTCACGTCGGAGGATGCGGTTGGCCATGCCCTGGAGTTCGGAGAGGTAGCTGCGGGCCTCGGGAATGTCGCCGTCGCTGCCGGTCAGCTCTCCCAGCACGGCCAGCGCCGCGAGATAGCGCCCCGCCATCCGCTCCGAGATGGGCGACCGGCCACGCTGATCGGCGGTGAGCACCGTCTGACTCGTGTCGTTCGCGAACACCCAGCAGTCCAGCTCGTCACCCCGGCGCGGGGGAACCGAGCCCTGGCGGACGGTGAGCACGAGCGGCCGGTCGATCACCGGAGACAGCGGCCTGACCTTGTACCGACCGCCGGAGACGTGGCCCACGACCTCGACCCGGACGTCGCTGCCGATCCGGGGAAGACCTTCCGCCGCGCCCGCCGGCCGGACGTCCGGTGCCGCAGGTTCGGTGTCGTCCGCGGGGGCGGTGAGCGCCGCTGGCAGCGGGGCGGTGTGCAGGACGGTCAGGCTCTGAGTGCTGCGGGTGAGGGCCACGTACAACTGGCGCAGTCCCGCGGGGCCGCGGTCGGCGATGGTGGCGGGCTCGATGACCAGGACGTGGTCGTACTCCATGCCCTTGGCCTGGGTGGCGGCCAGTACGGACACGGTCTCGCGGTACTGCTCGCCGATGGCGTCGCCCTCGTCGATCCTGCGGCTGATTGCGTCCAGCCAGTCAGAGTCGTCAGGGACGATGACGGCCACGGAGCGGGGGGTGCTGCCATCGCTGGTATGGACGAGGCGGGCCACCTGATCGACGGTGTCGTCGAGCAGCTTCCACGGCTCGGTCGCCACGGTCCGTACGGCGTCGGCTCCCGCCTCGCGGACGGCCCGCGGGTACGGCAGGGCCGGAGCAATCGCATGTGCGAGAGGGGCGACGAACTCCATGATCTCGGCGGGGACACGGTAGCTCGTGGTGAGCTCAGCCACGCTCCAGTCGCCGTGGTCGGAGAGGAGCGCACCGAGCAGGTCCCAGCTCGTCGGGATGTGGGCGCCCGTCGCCTGCGCGAGGTCGCCCAGGACGGTCATGGAGCCGCCCGCGGCGCAGCGCCGCCGCAGGGAGCGGGCCTGCATGGGCGTGAGGTCCTGGGCCTCGTCGACGACGATGTGGCCGTAGCGCGGCGGGGTGTCGCCGCTGATGAGTACGCGGAGCTCTTCGAGGCAGACGTGGTCGTCGAGGGTCCACGGATCGGCGTCGGCGCTGGCGGCGCGGGCCCGCAGCAGGGCCGCCTGCTCCTCCTCGTCGAGGATGCCGTCGGCGCAGTCCCGCAGGAGGTCGGCCGAGTCGTAGAGGCTGCGCAGGGCCTCCCGGGGACCGGGGGACGGCCAGACGCGTTCGACCAGGCGCTCGACCCGGCGGTTGCGCTCCAGGTCACGGCGGATCGTGCCGGCCTGCCCGCGGCGTGGCGCAATGTCGGCGAGCTCCTGCAGGAGCCGGTCGACGAAAAGGCCGCGGAAACGGTCGCGCCGCTCCCGGAAGGGCCCGTCGCCGGCGTGGGCCCGGTCGAGGAGGGCGAGGACCTCGGACTTCGGCACGCGCAGGGTCGTACTGCCAGCGGTGACGACGATCGCGGGCTCGTCGCCCTCGAAAGAGGGAGCGACGGTGAGGGCATCGAGAGCCTCAGGGCGGTAGTCGCTCTCGACGCGACGCCGCAGGACGGCCGCCATGCGGTCGTCCGACTTCACGAGGCGCGCCTTCGAGGAGTCGATGCCGACGATCTCGCCCTCCCACAGCCGGTCCAGCTGAACGGCGTTGACATCCCGGGTGCCGAGGGTGGGCAGGACCTGGCCGACGTAGTCGAGGAACCGCTGGTGGGGGCCGATGACCAGGATGTCCTGGGCCTTTAAGTGATCGTTGTTGACGAGCCATGTCACCCGGTGGAGACCGACCGCCGACTTACCGGTACCCGGGCCGCCCTGCACGACGAGAATGTCCGAGGGCGAACCGGTGACCAGCTCCATCTGGTCACGCCGGATGGTCTCGACGATGTCCCGCATCCGGCCGCCGCGCGACCGCTGGAGCTCCCGCAGCAGGAAGTCGTCCGGCTGGAGAGCCTTGCGTCGCTGCCGCCGTACGACATCGCCGGGGGTGGGGGCCGGCGTACGCTCCCGAGCGGGGGACGCGTCCGTCTCCTCCACCGGGCTGTCGTCGGCGGCCTGACGGGGCTCCGGTACGGGGGCGGGCTCGGGTGCCGGTACGGCCGAGGGCACGGGAGCCGCCGTCGGCAGGGAGATCTCGTCGAAGTAGCTCTCGACGATCCGCTGCACACAGCGGAGCTGCCGACGCAGGACCACCTCGCCCGGCTTCTCGGGCCGGGTCTCGATCCAGGTCTTCGCCAGGGGGCTGGTCCACGGCAGCACCACCAGCCCGTGTGAGGCGTCGTGCACGCTGCGGCGCCCGATGTACCACGGCCGGGGCTCTCCGCCCGGGTCCTCCGGCGCATCGACGCGGGCAAAGACCAGCGCCTCGTCGCCCAGTCCTCCGTAGGCCGCGGCCCGCGCCTCCGCCTCGGCCCGGTTGGCGATCCCGTCCTTGCCACTCGCCGAAGCGGTGGCGGCCGAAGTGCCGCTCAGTTCCGCCAGTTTCGTGGTGTAGCAGTCGTACGCGTGGTCCACCGCCCGCTGCTCGCCGGCGAGGATCTCATCCCGAGTGGTGGTGCTCATGTGCGTCCTCCCTGCGGTGCCAGGTGACACCGCCACGGGCATGTGCCCGTACCCCGCTGAAACAACTATCAGAAACCGGACGGTGACGAACAGTCAGTGGATCAGTTCTCGGACGAGGCCGTCGGCCTCGGTCCGCCAGACCCGTACCTGGTCGTACGTGGGCCCGAGCTCGTACAGGTGGTAATGGCATCCCAGACTCAGCTGGGACCAGAGGGCCTTCACCCGTCGGGCCGTCTCCGGCGGCGCGACGGAGTGCAGGAGGAGCAGCTTGGCGCGCCCCGTGGTGCGGGACAGCCCGGGGGTCGCGGCCTCCAGCACCCGGTCGACGCAGATCTCCAGCGCGGTCCGCAGCGCAAGACAGGCGCCGCGGTGTCGGCCGGCGGTAGTGGCGTCGGCAAGTTCGCCGTCAAGGAGGCGGTCGGCCGTCAGCAGCAGACCTTCGACGGAAGCAGGCGCATGGGTGGTCATGCGGTCACCTCCGGCTTGCGGATCTTCTGTGCCAGGGCCTCGACGTCCGTGACGAAGCGGTGGGGGTTGGGGATCGAGGCCCCGTCGGGGTGGGCTCCGTTCTGGCACTGCTGGATCAGGGAGCACGCCGAGCTCCCGTAGCGACGGCGCACCTCCTCCCTGACTTCGCTACCGCGCTCCACGTCGCCGAAGAGGGCGAAGGCCGCGACCTCCTGGAACCTTTCCGCGCTGTCGATCGCGGTCTGGAGGTCGTGCTCCGAGCCGCCAGTGCGGTGGTGGCGGATCCAGGCGGCCTCCAGGAACGCGTTCTCAAGGGCGATCCGGCACAGGCCGGGCAGCACGTGGCTGTACGTCTCGGGGGGAAGCCCCGGAGTGGCGGCGATGGCCCGGGCGTCGCCGATGGCCTGCGCAACCGGGTCGTCGATGCAGTCGAGCTTCACCCGGGACCCCTCGCCACGCGTCACCTGGAAGACCGTGACCGGCAGCTCCTGGTCGGTGAACGCCTTCTGCAGACGGGGGTCGTGGGTGAAGACGACGATCTGCCGGTGCCTGCCCAACTCGTGCAGCACCTGGGCGAGTCCGTGCACCTTGGTCGGGTCCATGGACTGCACGGGGTCGTCGATGACGAGGAAGCCGAACGGGCTGTCCGCGGTCGTGGCCCTCGGCAGGAAGAGGGAGAGCGCGAGGGAGTGCAGCTCCCCCTGGCTCATGACGTCGAGCGCCGGGGCGTCCTGGCCGTCGACGGAGGCCGCCATGACGAGCTTGCGGACGTTCGCCTTCTCACTGCCCTTCAGGCTCACGGCCGTAAGGTCGACGTTGCTCTCCTGGCGCAGGCGCTCCCAGATGCCCTGGGTGGCGTCGGTGAAGCGCTCCATACGCTGCTCCCGCAGCTCGGTGGAGAGGTCCTTGAGCCACTTCACAGCCTTGCGGAGGTTGCCCAGCAGAGGCTTGTCCCGCTCGGTCTCGCGCGCCTTGTCCGCCCAGGCGGCAAGCCGGATCACGAGCGCGCGCCACCGCTCGTCGCGCTCCTCCAGCTCGCGGGCCGCGTGCCTCCTGACGGTGTCGCAGGCGTCGACGAGGACCGTGGCGGCCTCCTCGGCGCTCCTGGCGAGCTCAACGGGGTCGGTGATCTGCCGGCAGTCGGTCCACGCCTTCCACGGGTCGGCCAGTGCAACGGGGATCCGCTTGGGGGTCTCGATGAGGTTCTGGAGGTTCCGCTTGCCCGTCCGGACGGCGGCCCGCGCGTCCTCGGCGGTCTTCGCCTCGCGACGCAGTTCCGCCACCTGCCGGGAGGCACGGTCGCACCACTCCCGTCCGAGGACCCGTTCCGTTCCGCACGTCGGGCAGACGTCGTCGTCGGGGTGCCGGTCGGCGTGGGCAAGGGCCTTCTCCAGCAGGTCGGCGCGCAGCCGGGCGTTCTCGGCGTCGGTGCCGTGAAGGTCCTCCACGTCGGCGAGGGCGATCCGCAGCCGCTGGACGGCCTCCCCGACCTCCGCCAGGTCGGGCCCGTGCACCCCGGCCTCGATCTGGAGCTCGGCGAGCCGGCTGTCGTCGGCCGGGGGGAGACCGGCGACAAGCGCGTCGATGGTGTCGAGGTCCAGGGCTCCCGGGGTGTCCACGGCGAGCAGGGCCTGTACGGCACGGTCGTCGTCCTCCAGCGCGTAGAGGGCGTCCTTCAGGCCGGGCAGGGCCTCCCTCGCCTCCTTCGCGACGGCAGCGAGGGCCTTCTCCCGCGCGCTCAGCCTGTTGGTCGCGGTGGAGAGCAGGTCCATGCCGAGGATGGTGGCGATCGCGTCGTACCGCTCGGACGGCTTGCCGTTGAGCATGAGGTCGAGGTCGGTGTACGAGAGGAACGGCCGGTGGTCAGCGAGGGCCGTGTCCCAGCCGGCCTCGGCCAGGGGGACGGTTCCGTGACCCGGGCGCTTGAAGGTGGCCTCGGAGCTGCCGAACTCCTCGCTCGTCCAGGTGCGGGTGAGGGTGCTGTTGCCGATGTCGCCCTCGATCGCGAGCTTGAGCTCGATCTTGGGGCTTTCGGCGTTGTGGAGGTTGGCCCAGTGGCCGCCACGCGTGGCGGCCTGGCCCGGCCGGTGGGCCCGGGTGCCGGTGAAGCCGACCTCGATGGCGTCGGCGAGGCTGGACTTGCCGGAGCCGTTGCGGCCCACGACGAGGTTGACGCCCGGGCGGGGGCTGAGGCTCAGCCGGGCACGGGGGCCGATGCCACGGAAGCCGTTGACGGCGAGGGAGTCGAGGTAGACGCGCCCGACCGGGGAGGTTCCACGGATCTCGTCCTCGCCCAGGGCCTCCTTCAGAAGCACCTTCACGGGCTCGGTGAGTGCCGCTGCACCCAGACGGGTCCGCACCAGATCGGCCAGGGGCGGGGGCTGGTCGGCGAGGTTCGGCCGAGTGGGGTCGGTGGGTTCGTCCGCGTTCCGCTGGGACTGTTCCGTCACGGTCATGTGCTGTCTCCCGGGGGTCCGGATGCTGCTGAGGAGGACGGGGCGGACACCGGCACCTGCCGGTGGGGACGTGCCGCGGTACGGCGACAGGGCGTGCCACAGTGCAGTTCACGCGGTCAGCATCACGCTTCCACTCGGAACCGCGACTAGATAAGCACAGCAGTGAAAGCACCGTCAAACAAGTTGACAGACTTGGCGACTGTTGTAAGCTGTTAACCGTCCCCGTCCGACTGGCCCGAGAGGTGCGGAACCCCACGCCATGCCCCAGCAGCCACCCGCCCGACCGGCGCCCTCAGCGCATGTGACGGCCGCAGAGATCTCCCGTATCGCGGGGGTCACGCGCGCCACCGTCAGCAACTGGCGTCGCCGCCACGACGACTTCCCCGCCCCCAGCGCGGGTACGGAAACCAGCCCGCTCTACGACCTGCCGGCCGTCCAGGCATGGCTGCAGGGACGCGGTCACACCTCCACCGCCGCGCCGACTGAGGAACTGCGTACGGCGCTCCGGTTGCTGGGACCCGGCTCGGGAGTGGCTGCACGGCTGTTCCCGCTGGTAGCGGCCGTGTCCCGTCGCGCACCGGAGGAGTTGGACGAACTCTCCGCCCTACCCGACGACCAGTTGATCGCCCGAGCGGAGAAGACCGCGGGCGAGCTTCCGGCCTCCCTGCCCGAGGCAGAACCGGTCCGCTACGGTCCGGACGACGCGGGCGCGGTCCGCGCGCTGCTGGGTTGCGTCCGCGAGGCGGGGCCACAGGCCACCGCTGACGTCCTGGCCGAGCGCGAACTGGACGAAGGCGCCGCCAGCGGCGTCTACCAGACCCCTAAGGGCCTGGCGCTGCTCATGGCACGGCTCCTGCCCGCCGACACGTCCCGCGTTCTCGACCCCGCCTGCGGCAGCGGCACGCTCCTGGCGGCCGCCGCCCGGCAGGGCGCGCGGGAGCTGTTCGGGCAGGACTCCCTCCCCGTCCAGGGCCGACGCACGGCGATCCGGCTCCTGCTCGCCGCACCCGAGGCCGAGACGGCGATCCGCGTCGGCGACAGCCTGCGCCACGACGCCTTCCCCGACGTCACCGTGGAAGCCGTCCTGTGCAACCCACCGTTCGCCGACCGGGACTGGGGCCACGACGAGCTGGCCTACGACCCGAGGTGGGCGTACGGACTTCCGCCGCGCTTCGAGTCCGAACTGGCCTGGGTACAGCACGCCCTCGCGCACCTGGAGCCCGGCGGCCACGCGGTCATGCTGCTGCCGCCCGCGCTAGCCTTCCGTTCCTCAGGCCGCCGCGTCCGCGCGGAACTCATCCGCGGCGGGGCCCTGCGCGCCGTTGTCTCCCTTCCGGCGCGTGCCGCGTATCCGCTCCACATCGGCCTTCAGATCTGGGTGCTCCAACGTCCCGAGCCGGGCGGCACGGACCGTACGACAGTGCTGTTCGTCGACGGGGAAGGCGAGCAGCGGGAGGGCGCCCCGGGCACGGCCTTCGCCGGTGACACGGCCGACGCCGGCACCCGTGGCGGCTCACGCGCCCGCCGCTCCGGCTCGCCCTCTTCCTCCACGACCTCCGTCGCCTCCTTCGACTGGGCGGGGCTGACAGACCGGGTCCTCGGCCAGTGGACCGCGTTCACCACCGCACCCGATACGTACGCCGACGAGCCCGGCGTCGCCCGCGCGGTGCCGGTCGTCGACCTCCTCGACGACGTCATCGACGTCACCCCGGCCCGCCATGTCCGGGCGACCGCAGCCGACATCGACCCGGCGGCCCTGGCCCGCCGCGTTGACGACCTGCACGGGCAACTGGCCGAGCAGGTCACCGCGCTGGCGGCCTCCTCCGCCTCCGGCGGGTGGCAGCCGTCCGGGGCCTCGGCCCGCGAGTGGCGTACGGCGACCGTCTCCGACCTGGCACGCGGCGGAGCCCTGACCGTGCTGCGGGCGGCGACGCCCGGCACACGAGGCTCCAAGGGCTCCGGCGCCCCCGCCGTGGAGCGGCCGGTCCTCGCCGCCCGCGACATCGCGGCCGGAAACCCGCCGTCCGGCACGGCTGTCGACATCAACACGGACGCCGCGCAACCCGTGGTCGCCGGGGACGTCCTCGTACGCGCCGTCGCGGGCAGCGGCGACGCGGCCGCGATGACCCGGGTAGCGGACGACCGGGACGCTGGAGCCCTGCTAGGTCAGCACATCCACCTCCTGCGCCCCGACCCCGCCCGCCTCGACCCGTGGTTCCTGGCCGGGTTCCTCGGCGCCGAGGACAACATCGCCTCCGCGTCGACTGGCAGCAGCCTCGTGCACGTCACACCGGGCCGCCTGCGCGTACCGCTGCTGCCCCTGGAGGAACAGCGGCGCTACGGGGAAGCCTTCCGTCGCGTGCACGAACTACGCGTGGCCGTCCGCCGAACCGCCGACCTCGCCGCCGACACTGCGGCCACCCTGACCACCGGCCTGACCGCCGGCGTACTCCTGCCACCGGATACCCCCCGCAGCCGTTCTGCCTGAAACGCCCCACACGTCCGACCGCACACGACCACACTGGATCCCTGCCGTCCCCACGCCCGGACGGCGCTCTTCGGAAGGAAGCCGGGACCTCTTGAACAGCAGCAAGCACACGGAGCTGGCGAACCACGCCTGGTCCGTCGCCGATCTCCTGCGCGGTGACTACCGACAGTCCGACTACGGCAAGGTCATCCTGCCGTTCACCGTGCTGCGCCGCCTGGAGTGCGTCCTGGAGCCGACGCGCGAGAAGGTCGCCGAGACCGTCGACAGGTTCGCGGGCCAGGAGATCGACACCGACCACTTCCTGCGCAAGGCCTCGGGCCACTCCTTCTACAACAAGAGCGACCTCACTCTGCGGAAGATCGCGGCCGACCCGCAGAACGCGGCGAAGAACCTGCAGATCTACGTCGGCGCCTTCTCCGACAACGCCCGCGAGGTCCTCGACAAGTACGAGTTCAACCAGCAGGTCAGGAAGCTCGACGGCGCGAACCTGCTCTACCAGGTCATCGGCAGGTTCACCGACCTCGACCTGCACCCCGACGTTGTGCCCAACCACAACATGGGCTACATCTTCGAGGAGCTGATCCGCCGCTTCGCCGAGCAGTCGAACGAGACCGCGGGTGAGCACTTCACCCCGCGCGAGGTCATCAAGCTGATGGTCAACCTGCTGGTGGCGCCCGACGCGGACGCCCTCAGCTTGCCCGGTGTCGTCCGCACGGTCATGGACCCGGCCTGCGGCACGGGCGGCATGCTCAGCGCCGCCGACGACCACATCAACGCCCTCAACCCGGACGCGACGGTCGAGGTGTACGGGCAGGAACTCAACCCTGAATCCTGGGCGATCTGCCGCTCTGACCTCATGATCAAGGGCCAGGACCCGGAGAACATCCGCTTCGGCAACTCCTTCTCCGACGACGGCCACACCCGTCGGAGATTCGACTACATCCTCGCCAACCCGCCGTTCGGCGTGGAGTGGAAAAAGGTCAAGGAGGAGGTCGAGTACGAGCACAGTTCACTGGGCGACGCCGGTCGCTTCGGCGCGGGCCTGCCGCGCATCAACGACGGCTCGCTGCTCTTCCTCCAGCACATGATCTCGAAGATGAAGCCGGTGGATGTCAACGGCGGGGGCGGCTCCCGCATCGCCATCGTCTTCAACGGCTCCCCGCTCTTCACGGGTGCGGCCGAGTCCGGCGAGTCCAAGATCCGCCGCTGGGTCCTGGAGAACGACTGGCTGGAGGCGATCGTCGCCCTCCCGGACCAGCTCTTCTACAACACCGGCATCTCGACGTACTTCTGGATCCTCACCAACCGCAAGGACGCCGACCACAAGGGCAAGGTCGTCCTGCTCGACGCGCGCGACCAGTGGGTGAAGATGCGCAAGTCGCTCGGCGACAAGCGCAAGGAGCTGGGCGACGGGACGAACGGCCGCCCTGACCACATCGGCGACATCACCCGGCTGTACGCGGAGGCCCTCCAGGTCGCCGAGGACCCCAAACACCCGCTGCACGGCAAGGTCAAGGTCTTCGCGAACGAGGACTTCGGCTACCAGCGCATCACCGTCGAGCGGCCGCTGAAGCTGCGCTTCGAGGTCACGGAGGAGACTTTGGCGGCGCTGGCGGAGGCCAAGCCTGTGGCGAGGCTGGAGCGGAGCGAGGAGTTCGTGGCGGCGGCGCGTACGCTGCTCGGCTCGTCCTGGACGACGAAGTCCGACGCGTTCATCGCACTCAAGGACGCGGTGGTCGCGGCCGGCCTGACCTGGCCCTCGGGGGCGCCGTTCACGAAGGCGGTACGGGAAACGATCGGCGTCCGGGACCCGGAGGGCGAGGTCCAGAAGGTCAAGGGTGCCCCGGAACCGGATACGGACCTGCGGGACTACGAGAACGTTCCTCTGGGCGAGGACGTCGAGGACTACCTCAAGCGCGAGGTGCTGCCGCACGTGCCGGATGCGTGGATCGACTACACGAAGACGAAGATCGGGTACGAGATTCCGTTCACCCGGCACTTCTACGTATACAAGCCGCCGAGGCCGCTGGCGGAGATCGACGCGGAGCTGAAGTTGCTGGAGGCGGAGATTCAGTCGCTTCTTAATGAGGTGGCCGAGTGACCGGGTACATTCCGCTCAAGAGGGTGGCTCGAATTCGCTACGGATTGGGCCAGCCTCCTCCGCTTTCGGAGGAGGGCATCCCGATCATCCGGGCAACCAACGTGTTCCGAGGAAAGATCAGCGCCGACAACCTGCTTCGCGCTCATCTTCAGGACCTACCATTGGACCGAGCCCCGCTGCTGCACGAGGGAGAAATACTGGTCGTCCGGAGCGGGGCATACACCGGCGACTCGGCCCGTATCACTAGTGAATGGGCTGGCAGCGCTCCAGGCTATGACCTGCGAGTGACCCCGCATGCGGTGGACTCACGCTTTGCCGCTTACGCGCTACTGAGTACAGCCACTCTTGATCAAATCAAGTTGGCGAGTACCAGGGCGGCCCAGCCTCACCTGAACGCAGAAGAGCTGGGCGAGGTTGGCTTGTGGCTGCCGTCGATGGAGGAGCAGCGCCGCATTGCCGACTTCCTCGACGCCGAGACCGCCCGCATGGACGGACTGAATCGCGCGACCGAACGTCAACAGAAACTTGTCACGGAACGCCAGATCGTGGCATTCCACGACAGCGTTCAGGGTGAAGGTGGGCCTGATCTCTACGTAATCGACCCTGAAACCACTAACCCCGGCTGGCGTATGCTGCCACTAAACCACGCACTGAATCAGCTAACAAATGGATATGTCGGCCCGACGCGCGACCTGTTCACGGATGACGGGGTTCGCTATCTTCAGTCTCTGCACATCAAGAATGGCAGGATTAACTTCGCACGAAAGCCATACTTCGTGAAGCAGGAGTGGGCTGAAGAGCGGCCGCGGATTCGTCTTGGATTCGAAGACCTCCTTATCGTCCAGACCGGGGCCATCGGTGAGGTCGGCCTAGTCGACGAGGAGTACGTGGGCGCCAGCTGTCACGCCCTACTTATCGCGCGGACCAACAGGAGTATCCTCGCCCCTCGATACTTGTGGCATGCATTTCGAAGCCACTGGGGTCGGAATGCGCTGTTGCGAGAGCAGACGGGGGCGCTTCACCCGCATCTCGAAGCCGGCAACGTGCGCTTCATGAAGGTTCCTGTTCCTGCTCTCGACACACAACGGCGTGTAGTGGCACGCACGGAAGAGATCGCCAGGGACACGGTGACAATCGAGCGTGCTCTGTCTCGCCGGTTGGTGGTGCAATCCGAACGCCGCCAAGCACTGATCACCGCCGCCGTAACTGGCCAGTTCGACGTCTCCACCGCTAGCGGGCGCAACGTAACGGACGGAGTCACCGCGTAGCCATGAGCCCCATCCACACGGAGTCCGCCTTCGGTGATGCCATCGTCGCCGCCATGGTCGAGCGCGGCTGGCGCGAGGCGCGGCCGCAGGACTACCGGGCCGATCTCGGCTTGGACACCAACGAGTTGTTCACCTTCATCGGGGCGACCCAGCCCGATGAGTGGGACGACCTCGTCACCCATCAGTACGGCAGTGATCCGAACGAGGCTCAGCGTGGGTTCGCCAAGCGCCTCGACCAGGCCATCGCCACTGATGGGCTCCTTGATGTCCTCCGCAACGGCGTCAGGGTCCTCGGCACGCGCATCCGCGTCGCGTACTTCAAGCCGAACCTCGTCGCCCACGACTCCGTCCTCGACGGCTACCGGGCCAACCGCCTCACCGTCGTCCGGGAACTCGAGTACGCGACGAAGCAGGCCGACTGGGGCAACCGGCTCGACCTCACCCTCTTCCTCAACGGAATCCCCGTCGCTACGGCCGAGTTGAAGAACCCGCTGACCAAGCAAGGAGTGGAGCAGGCCAAAGGGCAGTACCGCACCGACCGCGACCCCACCGAGCTGATCTTCACGCGCCGCGTCGTCGCGAACTTCGCCGTCGACCCGGACCTGGTCTTCGTCGCCACTCAGCTCAAGGGCAAGAACACCCGCTTCCTGCCGTTCAACACCGGATCCAACGGCCCCGGTCAGCCCGGCGGGGCCGGCAACCCCACCCCCACCGCCTACGGCACGTACGCGACCTCCTACCTCTGGGAGCAGGTCTGGCAGCCGGACAACTGGTTGGACCTGCTCCAGCGGTTCGTGCACCTGCACAAGAGCAAGACATCCGGCGGCGGCACCACCAAGACGATGGTCTTCCCCCGGTTCCAGCAGTGGGACGCGGTCAAGAAGCTCACGGCGCACGCCGCAACGCACGGCGCGGGCCACGACTACCTGGTCATGGCCTCGGCCGGCTCCGGCAAGTCGAACACCATCGGCTGGCTCGCGCACCGCCTCAGCGACCTGCACACCCCGACCGACCCGCGCGAACTCGACCCCGAGGCCATCGCCAAGGGCCTCAAGCCGGGCGTGCCGGTGTTCGACAAGGTCATCGTCATCACCGACCGCCGCAACCTGGACGCCCAGCTCCGCGAAACGGTCGGCAACTTCGAGCAGACCGCGGGCCTCGTCGTGAAGATCGACGAGAAGTACGGAGCGAAGGGCGAGCAGCTCGCCAAGGCGCTCTCCCGCGACACCGGGAAGATCGTCACCGTCACCCTGCACTCCTTCCCGGCGCTGCTGGACTACCTCCAGCGCAACCCCACCGAGATCCAGGGCAGCAGCTTCGCAATCATCGTGGACGAGGCGCACTCCTCGCAGTCCGGTGACGCCGCCACCGCCGTACGGTCCGCGCTACGCGACCTCGGCCTGGACTCCGACTCGGACGACGCGGGCGCGACTACCGTCAAGACCGACGCCGCCACTCTCGACGAGCAGCTCAAGAAGAGGGCCGAGCAGCGTTCCCGCGCCGCGAACCTCTCCTACTTCGCGTTCACCGCGACGCCGAAGGCCAAGACCCTCGAACTCTTCGGGACGCTCCAGGACATCGACGGCAAGGCGGCCTACCGGCCCTTCCACACGTACTCCATGCGGCAGGCGATCGAAGAGGGCTTCATCCTCGACCCGCTGCGGAACTACGTCACGTACAACACGTACTGGAAGCTGGTGAACCAGAACCCCGACGAGCGGGAGGTCGACCCGTCGAAGGCGAACGGCCTGCTCGCCCGGTACGCGCTCACCCATGACTCGACTGTCGCCCAGCACGCCCAGGTGATCGTGGAGCACTTCGTGGCGCACAGCCGGGGCCGTCTCGGCGGTCGGGCCAAGTCCATGGTGGTGACCGCGTCCCGGCAGTCCGCCGTGCAGATGGCGCGCGCGATCAAGAGCTACATCAAGGACCGGGACTACGACACCAAGTACCCCGACCTTGGCGTCCTCGTCGCGTTCTCCGGCTCTCTCACCCTCGACGGCGAGGAGACCACCGAGCCGAAGGAGAACGGCGGGCTGTCGGAGAGCGCGCTGCCGAAGGCGTTCGCGTACACGCGTGCCGACGACAAGGCCGCCCGGGCCGGCGGTGCGGGCCAGCGCGAGTACCGAATTCTGGTCGTGGCGGAGAAGTACCAGACCGGCTTCGACCAGCCGCTGCTGACGACGATGTACGTCAACAAGTCACTGACCGGCATCTCCGCCGTCCAGACCCTGTCCCGGCTGAACCGGACCGCCGAGCGCAAGACCCAGGCGGACCTGGCGGTCCTGGACTTCGTCAATGACGCCAACGACATACAGGACGCCTTCCGCCCGTATTTCGAGGAGGCGAACACCCTCCCCTCCGACCCCAACCTGCTCTACACCGCACAGAGCCGGGTCATGCAGGCGGCGATCTTGTCCGGGCAGGAGATGGACGAGTTCGCCGCCGCGTACTTCACCGCCAAGGAGAAGGCCGCGGGCTCGCAGTCCAAGTGGGAGAAGCTGCACGCCGAGCTGTACCGGCTGCTCTCCCCCGCCGTCGCCCGCTTCACGCCTCTGCTCGAGAGCGAGGACACGGATGACCAGGAGGCCGCGGAGGATTTCCGCGCCGCCCTCAACGACTACGTCAGGAAGTACGGCTTCCTCGCGCAGATCGTCCCGTACCAGGACGCCGAGTTGGAGCGACTGCACCTCTACGGCCGCTACCTCCTCAACCGGCTGCCGCGCCGGGCAGACGGCGGCGTGGACATCGGCGAGATCGACCTCAGCCACATGCGGGTGGAGAAGACCGGCGAGTACGACGTCTCTCTCACCTCCGAGGGGCCGACGACGATGCAGGGCTTCGGCGACGGCTCGGGCGGTGCCAAGGAAGCGGAGAAGTCGCTGCTCTCGCAGTTGATCGACAAGTTCAACGAGCGCTTCGGCACCGAGTTCACCGAGCAGGACGTCATCCGGCCGTTCGAGGAGGCCAAGGCCGACCCGAAGGTGCGGGCGGCGGCCGTCGTCAACGACGAGGAGAACTTCGGCCTCGTCTTCGACAACGTCTTCGCGGACAAGATGGCCGACCACATCGACACCATTGCGGGCATGGGCCGCCAGTACTTCGGCCCCGACAAGGGCTTCAAGTCCAGTCTGGACCGTAGTGCCCGCAAGGCCGCCTGGCGGATGATCCGCCGCGAGGAGGGTCTGGACGACGACATCTGATGTGTACGCCCCGGCCGGAAGTGCCGGCCGGGGCGACCTGCTGGAGCGGCGCAACGCTCCTTGACGATGTGGCAAGGGATCATCCGCTGCCATTTTGCAGCGGATCGGGAGGGGGAAAATAATGGGCCACGCGGGGGACGAGCTCGAAGAGTCTCGACTTCAGAAGGCTGTCGAGATGATCGCCATTACACCGGAGGCGGCCACTGAGCTCGTAGGCGGGTACCGTGCGACTTTCGAGGCCAAGTTCAAGCGGGAGCCCGAGAGCCTGGAGGACAAGCGCCGGATCGCGGCCAAGATAATCGGCCGGTACTCCAAACTTTCGGCAGTCACCGGGGCGGTCACCGCAGCCCCGAGTGTGATTCCAGGGGTCGGGACGGCGGTCGCCGTCCTGGGCGGCGGTATCACTGATATCGCCGCGGCACTCAAGCTCCAGATCGACATGTGCATGTGCCTGGTCGAGGTCTACGAGACCGAGATGAGCGATGAGGACAAGAAGCACCTCGCCTTCGTGCTCGCGTTGGCAGGTTCCGTAGAACAGATGGCGTCAAAGGGCGGCAAGGCAGCGGTCATGAAGATCGCCGAGAAGTTGGTCTATCAGTACCTGCGAGGGCCGGCCTTGGTCACGATCAAGCAGTTGTTCAAGCGGGTGTCGATCACTTTCACCCAGAAGGCAATGGCCAAGGCGATTCCCGCCGGCGTAGGTGTCGCCTTCAGCAGCTCAACCAACTACGTCCTGACGACGGTGGTGGGCAAGGTCGCCGTCGCCGTCCTGGCAAAAGATGTGAAGTAGCTACGCTGCATCGGATTCGGCACTGCCGACTCAGCTGCCAGACCGTACTGCAGCCGCACGTGACGACCTGCCGGAGCGGCAGGTCTTGTGAGGGCGTTGGAGCGTCTGATCCGGCGGTGGGTCCCCGATTCTTCGGAGCGGGGACGGTGTTTCCGTCTCGGCCAACCGAGCAAAACGTGGGGCCCAGCCGCCGGTGCGACCGGGCTCCACAGGGTGGGGCGCAGTACGCCCTGCCGGCGGGAGGCCGACCGGCCGCCGTACTCTCCTGCCCGGGGTCATCCACCGCGACCAAGCCCCTATCGCACCAGGCCGCTGGACGGCAGATCAACGCAGCGGCCACACTTGACCCCTGACCGTGACTGTTCATCACGCACACCGGGGGCAAGGTGCCGCAGGAGGCGATCTCCGACCGTTACGAACTCCTGGAGGAGCTCAGCCATGGCGGCATGGGCGACGTGTGGCGCGGCTACGACGCCGTGCTCGACCGGCCCGTCGCCGTGAAGCTCATCCGGCAGGCATCAGTCACCTCTCCGCAACTGGCCGAGGAGTTCGCCAAGCGCTTCCGCCGCGAGGCCCGCATCACCGCGCGCATCCAGCACCCCGGTGTGCCGCAGGTGTACGACGCGGTGCTCGACGCGTCGTACGAGCGGCTGTTCCTGGTGATGGAACTAGTCGACGGTGTACCGCTGTCCGCCTACCTGGACCCAGGCCGGCCGCTACCGGTCAGCTGGGCGGCCGCCGTCGCTGCACAGGTTGCGACCGTGCTGTCGTACGCGCACGACGTCCCGGTGATTCACCGAGACCTCAAGCCGGGCAACATCCTCGTCGCACGCGACGGCACCGTGAAGGTCCTCGACTTCGGCATCGCTGCGATCCTGCGCACCGACGTCACCAAACTGACCGCCACCGGCAGCCCCATCGGCACCCACCAGTACATGTCACCCGAGCAGGTTCGCGGCAGCCGCATCACCCCGCAGACCGATCTGTACGCGCTGGGCTGCGTGCTGCACGAACTCCTGAGTGGCAAAACCGCGTTCGAGGCGGAGAGCGAGTACCTGCTGATGTACCAGCACGTCAACGCCGCCCCCACCCCGCTACGACAGCTGCGGCCCGACGTCCCCGAGGCGCTGGAGGAGCTGGTCCTGCACCTGCTGCGCAAGGCGCCCGAGGCACGGCCCGCCGACACGCAGGAGGTGTATGCGCGACTGCTGCCGTTCCTCCCGCCTCCGGGCCAGGAACCCGGCACGACTGGCGCCGGGCCGGCTGGCGCGCCCGACCCGACGGGCGTGTTCCGTCGCCCTTACGCGCCCCGTGCCCGCGCCCAGGCGCTCGCACCTGATGGTTTGCCGCCCACGGCCGTCCTCCCGGGGGGCCAGCCGGTGCCCGTTCCGGCCCAACTGCGCGAGGACATCAAGGAGGCGTACGCCCAGTCCGACGCCCTGTTGGAGGAGGAGCGGTTCGCTCAGGCCGCCGAGGTGCTCGGCGAGATCATCGAACCCGCAGCCCTCGCCCTCGGCTCCGAGAGCAAGGCCGTGCTGGCGCTGCGCCGCCAGCGAGCGGCAATCCGCCTCCTCGGCGGCGACTACCGGGCTGCCCTGCCCGAGTTCGAGGCTCTTGCCGACGCCTACGCCCGCATCACCGGACCCACCGGCGAGCAGTGCCGTGCCTGCCGCGCCCAGGCGGCCCGGTGCCGCGCCGAACTGGGCCAGGTCACCGACGCGCTCGCCGCGCTCCAGGGCGTGCTGAACGTCGTGCGGGCCGTCGACAGTGACGTGAGCGAGGAAGCGGTGGAGCTGCGGCACAACATCGGGATGCTGCTGCTCGCCCAGGGCCGAGCCGCCGAAGCCCGGCAGGTCCTCGAACCGCTCCATCAGGACATGTGCATGGTGTTCGGCCCCGACGACGAGATGACCGTCGAGATTGCCGCGGCGCTGGCCCTGATCCGCCTGGACCTCGACGGCGACGCTGCCAGGTAACCCGCTCGTACACCTCGCAGGCCGGCTGGAGTCACTGAAGCAGGCCAAGGCCCCGCACATCCGCACCATCCATATCGCCCAGGGGTCCAGCTCCGCGACGACCGCCTTCGAGCCGCTGGCCGCCGACTGCCACATTCCTCAGGCGTTCCCGCGGCGTGCGGCCGTCAATCGAGGCCTGGCGACCTCGCTCACCCCACGCTGTCCGGTGCGCTCGAACCTTCGGCGGGTGTCCCTTCCACCTCATCGTTGTAGCCCTCTGGAGCCTCGCCGGCGGCAGGGATGCGCCACTGCACGTGATCGGGCCACAAAATCACACCGAGAGCACCTTCCAAGTCGATCACGGTGAGCGTGTCGGCCCAGACCGTGCCGTTCAGAACGTTGGCGATCACCTGTCGATTGACCCCGCTCCTGCGGGCGAGGGCATTGGCGCTCAGCCCTTGGTTATACATCGCCTGGGCGAGTTTCCTAGCGATGGCCTGTGCGACGAGGGCGCCACGGTGCGGCTCCATCATGGCATGCGGCCATTCGCCGCCGACCACGTATGTGTTCGGCCTCTGCGCACGTCTCGTTCCTCCAGGCACCTGACAAGTGTGACGGAAGGGCGCTCGGAATGCGGACCCACCTCACCCATGCTACTGATATAGCACCCCTGGAGGAGCGGGTCCGGAAAGGAATCTCTAGTGATCTTTCGTGAGCGACCGAGCTGCGTCTCGCACTCGGGGCGGCCGCTTCAAGCGGCCTATCCACACGCGGCGCAGATGGGACACAAACCCCACCGCCAGCGCTGGCGTGGATCAAGTTATTAGCGTCACGCCTCACCCCCTACAGCATCACCGAGCTGCACCATGACGACGTCGTCAGAGGCGCCACCTGGCGAGCGAAGCCGCTGACATGCCAGCGCAGCTCAACTCCAGCCGCTGGCAGTCGTGTTGCTTGGCAACAAGATCCATAGTTCACCTGCGCCAGGCGCCGACCGTGTTCTACGCTGCGCACGCGCCAACTCTCGCACGGCCCCTGGAGGACGCCTTGGCCAGCAAAGGTCACCACTCGGCACAGGCCGAGCCGGCGAAACCGCTGCCTCACCCTCGCGTGCCTGCGTCGACGTACTGCGACCTGATCCCCACAGCAGGGAGGTTCACCGAGCAGTTCCACGTCAGAGCGCTGGATGAGGCAACTGACATCGGTCCGTGGCGGATCGGGATCTCCATGAAGTTCCTGACCGACTGTGGTCTGGTCGAGAAGATCTCCGCTCGGGGCATCTACAGGCCATCACTGAGCGCTCAGGAGATCGCCCGCGCCTGGGCAAGCGGCCGGGCAGAGGGGCTGAGCGCCCTCCGCACGGACTGGCAGAAACTGTGGTTCGTACGATCCGCACGAGAGCGTCTCGAGCAGGGATCCGCACCCCGGGTCGCACTCAGGCTGAAGTTCCTTCGGCAGGTACGAACTCGTGGTCATGAAAAGGCGGTCGACCGTCTCCTCGATCTGATGGTCGCGACGGGCTTTCTCATCGAGGAGCCCGACGGTCTCATCCGGTGGTACGAGCACGTTGCCCCTGCCTCAGGCAGCACCGCAGCGTCCGAGGAGCCCACCGCGCAGACGAGTCCAGGGCAATCCTTCACGACCGAAAAGCCTCAGACAGGCGAGCCGACTGGCGACGCCGGATTCTCGTGTTCTTCGGACCCCGACGCCGAGACCCCTCGCCGTTCAGACAAGGACGAGCCAACCGTCCCCGGTCCTCGCAGAGAAGGCGATTCCGACCCCCGCCTGGGCCCCGACGTAGATGTCGAGAAGCTGCTCTCGGCACACCTCGGCATGGGCGAGGCATGGCACATGAATCCCGACGAGGCCGCCGCCCTGCATGACCACGTGACCGGACTGGTCACTGTGTTGTCTGCGGTGAGCGCTCGCGCGCAGACGAGCGAGGCTCCCCTGAAGGCCGAACTCCTCGTCCCGTTGTGGCCACTGGGTGCCATCGCGGCGATGGACCGTGGCGAATGGCTCGACACCCATCGGCTGATCAAGCAGCTGGGTTCCGCCGCGCCGCTGCGAAAGGAGTCCATGAACAACTGAGAACTGGGTCCGGAGGCGCTCATTCCTTGGCCGGTTCGGCGCCTCCGGACCCCCACCGAAAACCCACCACTTCCCCGCGGGCAAAGAGCCCACGAGAGAGGGGGCTTTGGCGTGCCCTCACACAAGGCGAGAGCCACCAGTCACCGTAGCGCGACTGAGCCGCGCACCCCACACGTTTCGTCGAATCCAGTGATCATGACCGCTGCCCAGCGGCGCTCCGACGAGCCAGCGGGAGGGGGCCATGCCTAGGATCACCCTCCGCTCGGCCTTCCTCCGCGTCGTACGCGAATGGGACACGGCGGTCCGGCAAGGGCGCCTGAGCGCCCAGACCGCCGAGTCCTACATCAAGGTCGGCGAGCGCCTGCTGCGGTTCACCGCGCCCCAGGGCGTCACTCGGCTGGACGACATCACAGACGCCGTCGCGCAGACCTTCGTGGACGCACCAGGACACGACCGGCAAGGGCGACTGATCGCGACCCCCGCTGACAGCACGCGCCGCGTCCGCAAGTCGGGCGTCGACGCCCTGTTCGCGGAGGCCCGGCACCTCGGCCTGACGACGAAAGCCCCGCTGCTCGACCTTCCGCCGATCCCACGGTCCGCGCCCCAGCCCGCCGGAGCGCTCACCGACCGCGACATCGAAGCGCTACGGTTCCACGCCGAACGCGGCATGCCCCAGACTCGGCACGCCACCGTCCTCGGCCTGCTGCTCTCCGGCCTGCATACCGGCGAGATCGGCTACACCACCGTCAGCGACCTCGATCTCCCTCACGCCCGGGTCTGGGCCTGCGGCACCACTCACACCACAGCCCGCTACTGCCCGCTCGACGACGACTGGAGCATCAGAGTCCTGCGCCTTCGCGCCGACTGCATCATCAAGAGCTCAAGCGCGGACGGCTCCGGAACCCTCGCCACCATCGCCGGCTCACCCGCCTACCGGCGCCAGGCCAGCGTGTGCACCGCCTTTGGCGAAACTGTCCGCAGCGGCGGCATCACAGCTGAGGGACGCTCGGCGGCCCCGCGTGACGTCTCGAGCTGGCTCGCCGCGAAGATCTTCGAGCAGACTGGTCAGATCGCCGACGTCGCTCTCCGCTTCGGCCTGTCCTCCCTCGATGGCGCAGCCCGGCTGGCCGGCTACCAGTGGCGACCTTCCGCAGAGGAGGCCGACACGTGAGCCCGTCCACCAGCGCCCCGCGCAAACTCAAGAAGGCCACCAAGGCCAAGAAGAAGCCCGACTGGATCCTTGGTCCCACACCTCGGGACATCTTCAGCCCGGCCAGCTTCGATCTTGAGCCCAAGGGTCCCGAAGCACGGAACATCCCGGAGATCGAACGGCTGGAGCTCGTCGTCGCCAACCCCGCCCTGTACGAGGTGGCCACCGCCGTCCTCCCCCGAAAGGAGCCGGGAACACGCGGACGCACCCCCCACTATCCGCCCTACGTCTTCCTCATCTACGTCTGCGCCATCTCTGTCTTCAACACGGCCCGCTCCACCGAAGCAAACCTCCAGCACAGGACGATCTGGGCAATCGTCCGCGCAGGAGTACGCCGGTGCCTGGGCGATGAGGAGGCCGACTCCCTCCCCGAAACCGGCCCTCAGCGCCATCACTGGCTGCAATACCGGCACAAAATGCTCGACGCCCTCCCTCAGCTCCGTGAAGCTTCCCGGGACGCCTGGATCCAGCAGGCGATCGCTCTCGGCTACCTGTCAGAGGAGAGACCCCGCGGCTGTTGGCTGCGCCCCGACCGTAGCCAGGTGATCAACGGCGACGCCACCGTCGTCAGACCCCCTTCGGACCAGACCGAGGAGTTCACCCGCGACGAGAAAACCGGCGAGATGCGACGGCGCAGAGTCGATCCGGACGCCGGAATCCAGATCGAAGGTGGCGACAGGGCCGTCTACGGAAAGAAGATCGTCTCCTTCTCAGTACGCCTGCCGGAGAGAGCTCACAGCCGAATCATCCTGAACGCCGACGGCGCCCGCCACCGGTCTCCGGAAGAGGACCCTGACAGAGAGGAGGAGGCCAGCACGGCCCTGCGCCTCGCCCACGAAATCCTCGACCGCGCGCCAGGTGTCATCGCCGCCGTGTTCGACACCGCCTGGCGCGGAACCCACCGGGCTGGGCTCGTCGCCCGCGGAATCGTCGTATACACACCACAGCACGACGGAATCAGCCCCAGACCGCTGAACAAGTACCGCTATGACCACTGCATCCACGACGTCTACGCGGCAGCGGGCCGGTCATGCGAACGGCGCATCTCTGTCGACGGGCAGACCATCTACACGCCGCTCCCCGTCCGAGAGCTCCCGGTACGCCCCGGAGTGAACAGCTACCGCTTCTACCACGCAGTCGAAATTCCCTGCAGGAACGGACCACACATCGAGCTGATCCCCGTCTACGAGACGAAGGAAGACAGGACACTCGACCCCAGAACCAAGCGACCAAAGTTCAACCGCTGCGAGCACCTCCGCCAGATCCCGCCGAACACCGACCTCGGGGACCGCCTCAAGGGATTCCGCCAGGACAGCGAGTCCACCAACTGCACCCTCGACTACTCCCACTGGGACAAGCGCCTGCCGGCCTACGGCGCCCCCGGAGCTCTGCTCATCTACCTCGGCTTCGCCTGGATGATCAACTCCATCACCCTCGGCACCGTGGGTGAGCCACGCAGGTGACCCGCCAGCTGACCGGCGGCCGGCCAGCCGTCCATCCGGCGCTGGGCGGGTAACCCCCTCGCCTGCGTACCCCCACCCGCTACACTGACGGCGGCGCGCCAGTCCGCTGGCGCACCGCTGGATCAGTGGACCGATGTGTCCGAGATCGCGGCTTCCGCCGCAATTTCCTGCACATTTTCCTACAGATCCCGGCCTTCGTAGCTCAGGGGATAGAGCACCGCTCTCCTAAAGCGGGTGTCGCAGGTTCGAATCCTGCCGGGGGCACATGGGGAAAGGCCACCTACCGATCTTGGTAGGTGGCCTTTGACATCTACTTCTGACATCAACGGCGGCGGTCACTCACGGCCAGGCCGCCTCTTGAGCAGCCGATCCATGTGGCTGATGGCCTCGCGCTGCGTGTCCTGGACGACGTGCGTGTACACGTCCATGGTGATGCTGATCTGGCTGTGTCCGAGGATCTCCATGACGACGCGGGGAGCGACCCCGGCCGCGGTGAGCAGGGTCGCGCAGCCGTGCCGGGCGTCGTGCAGCCGGATGACGCGGAGGCCGGCGGAGTCGGCGACGCGGGTGAAGGAGCGGTACACGTTGCGCGGCTCGACGGGCCGACCGCTGGCCGTGGTGAAGACGTAGCCCCCCTCCCGCCACTTCTCCCCCGCGCTGATCCGCTGGCGTTCCTGCCGCATCCGGTGCCAGCGGAGGGGCGCGATGCACATGGCGGGCAGGGGTACGGCTCGCCGACGGCGCCCCTTGGGATCGTCGTCATACAGGACCCCGCGTCGGCGCTGGGTCTGCTGCCGTACGTAGAGGACGCGGTTCTCCACGTCCACGTCCGCCCAGCGGAGCCCGACCAGCTCACCTCGCCGAAGCCCCATGGCAATGGCGAGGACGAAGGCCGCGTACAGCGGGTCCCGACGGGCGGCGGCGAGGAAGTCGAGCGTCTCGTCCAGCGACCAGGGACTCAGCTCGCGCGTCTTGGCACGGGGCGGCTCGACGAGGGTGGCCACGTTGCGCGTGATCAGCTCCTCGCGACACGCGGCGGTGAGGGCGGTCCGCAGGACGCGGTGGGACTCCTTGGCCGTGGCAGCGGTGGTCTTCTTCTCCAGCTGGACAAGAAAGCGCCGGACGTCGGCGACGCTCAGGGACTCCAGCCGCTTGGAGCCGACCATCGGGACGAGGTACAGGCGGACATGCGCCTCGTACTTGTCGTACGTGCTGAGCTTCCGACGCGGCTTGATGACGTTGTCCAACCAGTACGGCAGCCACTCGGAGAGCTTCGCCGAACGGGTCGGCACGGGGATACCGCTGTCGGCCTTGTCGAGGAGTACGCGCCGCTTGGCATCGCACTCCGCCCAGGTCTTGCCGTAGGCGAACTTGCGGGCGCGGGTGCCGTCCGGCTGGAGGACGTAAACGGCGGCCTGATAGCGGCCGTCCTTCCGCTGGGTGATGGTGCCGGCGCCGTTCGGGTTGCGCTTGCGCTGGGTGACCATCAGGCGGCCTCACCGATCGCGTCGGCGATGAAGTCCCGTACGGCGACGGCCGGTACACGACGAGCACGGCCGACGGTGATCGAGGTCAGGCGGCGCGAACGGATGAGGTCGTAGACGGTGGAGCGTCCAAGCTTGAGCTTCGCCATGACCTCGGGCACGGTCAGCAGTTCGTCGGTGACAGTCGTCATGCCGCAGCTCCTTCCAGGGTGAGTTGGTCGCGCAAGGCTTGGCGGGCGGTCTCTCGGTTCAGCCGGATGTCACGGGCGATGGTGGCGGCGAGGGCGGCCTCGCCGGGGGTGTGGCCATGACCGGCGTACTGCCAGGAGGCGAGGACGAGCACCGTGTCCAGGTCTGCCTCGTGGGCGTCGCGCTCCTGGGCGGCGCGGTAGTCGGCGCGGATCTGGCGGAGGGCCCCGAGGGTGGTGGAGTAGCGGCGGGACTTGGTGGAGAAGTGACCTCGGAAGCCCAGCATGTGGGCCCAGGCGGCGAGCTTGCGGTCCGGGTAGAGCGGGGCGAGGTCGAGGCAGGCCTCGATGAGGCGGCGGGGGTGGTCGGGCACGTCCAGGAGGTCGAGCACTTCGCGGTTGCCGATCCGGCGGTCGAGGCTGCCGGTGCTCTCGGCTGCCTTGGTGGCGTACTTGGCGACGTACGCGGCCACGGCCTGCTCGGTGATGTCGGAGCCGTCGCCGAACGCCTCGACCGGGCGGATGTCGAGCTGGCGGCCCCACTGGAACCGTCGGCGCGGCTGGTCCCCGGCGGCGGGGACGGTGATAGTCGTGTAGGCGTGGACGGCGGAGGCGCGGATCGCGTCGTCGAGTAACTGCGCGGTGGCCCAGGACGGCGGCGCGCTGCCGGGGCCGTCCGGTCCGTCGAGGCGGATCACGGCGTGGAAGTGGATCGCGCCGCGCTTCTGGAACTCGGCGACCTTCCCGTACGACACCCGCAGCACGTCTCGCAGTTCGCGTTGGGTGAGTCCGGCGCGGGCGGCGAGCTCGCGGCGCAGGCGGTTGGTGAAGCGCTGCCAGAGCTGTCCGGCGTGGTTGTTGAACAGGACGGCCCCGGCGTAGTCGTACGACTCGGGGTCGAGCGCCGTGCCCAGGGCGGGGTCGTTCTCCGGGTGACGGGTACCGCAGCGGCAGGTGCCGCAGTCGGGCCGATTGTGCACGGGCCCGAAGGACGGGGCGGTGAGGGTGGCGAAGACCCGGGGGTGATCGCGGACGGTCGTGGGGATGTCCTTGGACACGTCGCCGGCCAGGCCCGCGCGGATTAGGTGGTAGGTGTCCCCGGCGTACGTGTGCGCGCAGGAGGGGCAGCGAGAGGCGCGGCGATTCCCGCAGGCGACGCGGAGGCGTCCACCGGGCTCGGCGTCCGTGGAGTAGCGCCGCAGGGTCTCGCCGGACGTGTGGTCCTTGGCGAGCGACCAGCCGGTCAGGTGGACGGGGTCGGAGCAGCCGCCGGTGCGGTGCACCTGATCCTTCCAGCGGTCGAAGTCGGGGTCGGCGGCCACCCGGAGGACGTCGTTCAGGGTGGCCGGGTCCAGGCCCGCCGCCGTGGCGGCGGTGCGCTGATCCATGATGGGTGTTCCTTCCGGTTGAGAGATCGGAGAGGGGTACGGCTCCCGGGCGGCGGATGCTTGGCGGTATCGAGGCCGCCCGGGGGCCGGTCAGCGGCGCTTGGTCGAGGACGCCATCAGTGAGCGGACGACGAGGGCGCAGACGGCGACCGAGGCGGCGGTGACGGCGGTCGCGAGGAGCATCGAAACCAGGACCGTTCCGACGACCAGGACCACGGCAGTACCGGCACCGATGATGGCGAGTGCGGTTCCGGGGGTGATCTGGACGGTGGGCCGGGACGGCGGGGCGGCCGGGACCGAGGCCTGGTGCGCCGGCTGGATCGCGGTCGGCTGGACGACGGCGGGCGGGGTGACGAGGCCGGTCGGCGTCGGCATGGTCGGGATCTTCGGTCGGAGCATGAGGTGGTTCTCCCTTCCAGGTCAGGTCACTTGGAGATGGCGGTGTCGATGACAGGGGCCAGCAGGCTGTCGGCGAGGAGGAAGCCGCCGAGGAGGATCACGGCGACGAGCCACCAGGGCGGGCGGATCAGCTTGATGCCGAGAACGCCGACAACGATCAGGGCGAGCCAGAGCGGGACGTCCACGAGCGGTATCCGTTCAGTCGGTGATGCGGCAGCGGTGAGTCCGGGCCGCGAGCTGCGCGGCCGACGAGCTGGAGTAGTCGGAGGACCAGCCGCAGCGGTCGGCGGTGCAGACGGCGGCGTACTTGGTGCGGCCGTGACGGTCGCGGTGGGTCCCGATCTGCACGGGGCCGATGCGCATCACGGAGTGGAAGTGGTCGCGAGGGGACATGGCGTTCTCCGTTCTGATCAAGCGAGTTGGGCGGCGATGGCATCAGCCATGGGCGCGGGGACGCCGAGTCGGGCGCGCAGGGTGTCGGTGTCGATGGAATGGCCGGTGCGGGAGTGGTGGTCGGCGGCGACCTTGCGGGCGTGCTCGACGAGCGCGGCCGGGACGGTGATGGCGGGTGGGATCTCGCGTATCTGCTGGGCGGGCTCGGGCTCGGGCTCGGCAACGGCGTCGGGCTCAGAGGCGTACTCCGACTCGACGGGCTCCGGGTCTGGCTCGACGGTCGGAACCGAGGAGTGAGCGAGGAGCGTGCCACCGAGGAACGCGACCGCGGGCCACCCAGCGACCCCGAAGCGGAGCCAGGCGGGCGGATCGGCGAGGTCGAGGAATCCGGCGGTGGCGACGTTCGCGCCGAGCGAGGCGAACAGGGAGACCAGGAACCAGCACCAGGCCAGCCGGGACGAGCCGTCCGAGCGGAGCCGGCGCCAGGCGGCGACCAGGAGCAGGTCGACGGAGACGGGGTAGGCCCACGCCTTCCATCCGGTCTGTCCGGCAGCGGCGGCCAGGTCGTGCAGGTGGGCGAAGGACAGTGCACCGGCGATCAGGGCTTGGACCAGCACGGCGTCGACGCGGAGCTTGCTGGTCATGCGATTACCTCCTTACAGGCGTTTTGGGCATGGCGGGGTAGGGACGTGGCGCGACGCGGTCACGCCGACCGGAGGCTGGGGAGTTCAGGCTGTCGCCGGGGCCGGGATCTTGGCGAGGTCCACCGGCGGCTCGACTGCGGGCCGGAAGGCGGCGAGGCCGGGTAGGTCCGGGGTGAGGTCCGCATGCTTGTTGCAGGCATTCACAGCCGTGCGGAGCGAGATGTGCGGCGTACGAATGCGGGACCAGCCGCCGGAGGCGTCGCCGGTGATCGCGAGGCCGGGAGACTCGACGGGGATCTGGACGGTGGCGAGGACGGCGTCCGGAGCGATGTCACCGAAGGCCATGTTGGCGCTGGTCTCGTCGTTGACGCGGTGGGCGGTGCGGACGCTGAGCTGGGCGCGGAGCATCGTGATGCCCTTGCCGAGCTCGGAGCCGAAACGCTGACCGCAGATTTCGAGGTAGATGCCGGCCGCGCGGCCGAGTTGGGCGAGCCGGGCCAAGGCGGTGATGACTCGGTCCCGACGTTTCTCCTCGTCCTTCGTGGCGAACAGAGCGAGTTCGGCGACCTCATCGACGAGGACCACGATGGGCACCGGACGCAGGTGGTCGGGCAGGTCCCAGATATCGGCCGCGATCTCGGCGTCCGGGGTGTCGGCGGTGATGCGCTGCTCGGTCCGTATGAGCTGGTAGACCCCTTCCATGTGCGCAAGCAGCGCGTCGAGCAGGTCAGCGGCGGAGTCGGGGTTGTCGGCGAGGGCGGAGAAACGACGCGCCAGGGGGAACAGCTCGACGCCTTGCTTGCAGTCGATTCCCACCAAGGCCACGTGCTGGGAGGCGAGTTCAGCGACCAGATTGCGTTGGTAGACGGACTTCCCGGATTTGGTCGCGCCGATCGTGAGGGCGTGCGGGGAGGTGCGGTAGTCGCGGTAGTGGACGGCTCCGTCCTCGCGTAGTGCGACCGGCACCCGCATCGGCGTGCGCTTCGCATTGGCCGGCAGCCGGACCAGCTTGAGCACGTCGTAACCGGTCATCCGCAGTTCGACCACGCCGGAGCGGATCTCCCGCGAGGTGACTCCGTACATTCCGAACGAGTGCCGGAGTCGGTCGCACGAGGCCGCGACGTCGAAGGCGTCCTGGCCGGGGCGGAGCCCCAGTCGTAAGACAAGACCGGTGCGGGTGGGCCGGAGCCGCAGGATGCGCGGGGCCCGCGGTTCAGGTGCAGGCCGATTGGCCATCCGGGCGATGGCCAGACGCCAGCGGGGCGGAGGGACGGTCAGCCCGCAGGCGTCCATGACCGACCTGTACCGGACCAGAACCCGGAACGTGGCCAGCGTGACGCCGAAGGTCTGCCAGTACCAGGCGGGCCGCCGCCAACGCAGAAGGACTGCGAGAGCGGCGAGCAGCACGACGGAGGCGATCAACCACCGCATGATCAGGCGGCCTTCGTGTTCGTCGCGCTACCGACCAGGGAGGTCACCGCGACAGCCCGGAAGGCGATGCCGTGGCGGCGCTGGCCGTTGAACTCGTTCTCCCACGGCCGGGCAACCAGGCCCGTGACCGCGACCGGGGTCCCCATGACCAGATCGGCGGAAACACCGGTCTCCGGGACGGTCACGGTAAGGATCTCCACCTCGCCGTTCGCCGCGAACATCACGCCCACGGTCGACAGCGCGGCACCGGTCTCGGCGTCCATGGCGCGCTCGCCGGTACGGCGGTCCTTCACCTTGGGCTGCGGGGACTGGGCAACCATCACGGAGGCTGCGGAGGTGTCGACAGGGATCTGACGCACAGAGATTACTCCTCTAGAAGTGCTGGACTCCGGCACTCATGTACATGAGTGACATGAAGAAGAGTGCACCACTCCTATATATGAGTCAACCCGCCCGGACGAAGAAGTCCTGGCGGGTTGAAGAGAGTTGAGCGTGCGTCAGTCTGCGGCGGGGATGCGGTACTCGAAGACGAACTGGTCAGCGGCCATGAGGGTGTCGCAGACCTCGACCACGCGACCGGCCTTGGTGACAGCGTTCCGCAGCAGGTGGATCACCGGGGCCCCGGGGCTCAGGGCGAGTTCGGACGCTTCCGCCTTCGCGGCCGGCCGGGCTTGCAGCGTCTCCACGAACTCAGTGAAGACGTGCCCGTCGTCCTCCAAGCGGGCGTAGATGCCGCCGGGGCCAGGGTTCTCGGAGAACAGCTCAGGGATGTCCTTCACGACGTCCCACGGAAGGTACGAGGTAGCAGTCTCGACAGGAACGCCATTACGGAAGTACAGACGGCGCCGCGCGAGAATCTGAGTCCCCACCTCGACATCGAGCCGCTCGGCGATGTCATCCGGAGCTTCTACCGGACCGATATAGAGGACGCTCACCTTGGCAGTGGCACCGGACTGGGCCGACTCGGCGAGGTAGGCAGCCTTGCCGCCCCGGCGGTGCGAGGCCCGAAACCGATCCGAGGAGCGCAGCCGCACGGGCGGCCGGTCCTTCACGATCGACCCCTTGCCGTGCCGCGTCTCCACGAGGCCACTGGCACGGACCTCGACCATCGCCTTACGGATTGTCCCGCCGGCGACGCCGTAACGCTCCACGAGCTCGGACTCACTCGGCACCAGGTCTCCGGGCTTCAGGACACCGGCCTGGATCTGCTGCACGATCTCCTCGGCGATCTGGGCGTACCGAGGTACGGCCCTGCCACCTCCTGCGGTCGTTCCCATAGTCCTTCTCACTCTCCTATGCTCCTGTACATGAGTAACGGGAGCGCGGGAACAAAGTCAACGCCACTGCATTCGGTGTCGGTGGCGGGAGCCGTCGTACGCGAGGACGGCCGCCTCCTGGCAATCCGCCGAGCGGACAACGGAACTTGGGAACTCCCAGGCGGCGTGCTCGAACTCACCGAGTCCCCCGAAGAGGGCGTAGCCCGCGAGGTCTGGGAAGAGACCGGCATCCGCGTCGAGGTCGACGAGCTGACCGGCGTCTACAAGAACACCACCCGCGGCATCGTCGCCTTGGTCTTCCGCTGCAAGCCCTCAGGCGGCACGGAACGAACCTCCACCGAGTCGACCGCGGTCGAGTGGCTCACCCCGGAAGAGATCACCGAGCGCATGACCGAGGTCTACGCGATCCGCCTCCTCGACGCCCTGGACGGCGCGGGCCCCCACGTCCGCAGCCATGACGGCCGACACCTTCTGGAGAAGTCCGCATGACGCAGCCGAAGCAACTGAACGAGTTCGAGAACGTCTACGACTTCCTGGACCAGGTCCGCCTCCGCCCCGGCATTTGGGTCCGCAGCCGCTCCCTGGCCCACCTGGACTCCATGCTCGCCGGCTACAGAGTGGCCATGGCGGTGCACGACGCCAAAGAGGAGTTCCCCTTCTGGACCCCAGGCGACGTGTCTCCCTTCGCCGCCTGGCTCTGCGAACGCAACGGCCGTGCAAGCTCCCTGGGTTGGTCAACAGAGATCGACCGCGAAGCCGAAGCCACCGGCACCCCAGCCATCGAGTTGTTCTTCACCCTGCTCGACCAGTTCCAAGCCGAGCGCCAAAAGCCAGCGCGGTAAGAGTTTCCCTACTTCATCAAGACCCGCGCACGGCGCGGGAGCGCGCCGCCTTTACGGCGGGGCCGCCGCCACTGTCTTCGCCAGCGGCGGCCCCGCCCGGCGGCGCGCCACGTGCAGCGGGCAGGCGAGAAACAACCTCCAACTTGAACCCATGCGCGGGCAAGCTTGCCCCATGGAGACCCCGGCAGCGCCTACAGCCTTCCGTGTCACGTTCAGCGACTACCACCAAGACCCGAACGACAGCGACGTCCTCCGCCGAGCGGCAACCATCCACGCCGACCGGCTCACCTTCGACGGCGATCACGTCGCCCTCTGGCTGACCGGAACCGAAGTCGGCCGCTTCCCGCTCGATATCATCGAGTCGATACACCCAGAGGCCGCACCGAGCAGACAGCGGGAATCGCCGGAAGAACTCCGTGCCCGCTACCCCAAGATGGGCCACGCTTGGACGCAGGAAGATGACACACACCTCCTCGCCCTGTACCAGCGAGGAGAGCGGGACCTCAAAGCCCTGGGGAAGCAGTTCGACCGCAAGCCCAGCGCCATCAGGTCACGCCTTGCGAAACTCGGTCTGGAAAGTCTCAGCTGACGCCGGCGAAGCGCAGCGCGGTAGGGAAGCCGCGGGTCACAGATGATGCCTCCGGCGGGGGCGCTCAGGCTCCGGGATGGTGGGGGCGCCGTACGCGGGTGCCGGCCCGTGGGGTGTAGAGGTGGAGGCTCCCATCCCGTCTGCCATCGACCCAGGCAGAGCCGAGCAGACACGGGTCCTGGCGTCCAGGTCGTTCGTACAGTGGCGCGCTCCACCTGGACGCCAGGACCCGTGTCTGCTCCACGGTGTGTGGGTCGACGGCAGACGGGATGGGAGCTAGGGCGGACTGTGGGAAGGGGCCGACGGGCCACCCCTGACAGATCCAGCCCACCACTTCATCGACCTAAGGGCTGTCCCGTAACTGTGGCGCGTGACCCGTCTCAACGAAGTTTGACCGGCTTGGGTCAGCCCTCGGGTTCAGCTGGCGGAGTCGACGGTGTCAGGCCGGCTCGTCGTCGGTAGGGGCCCACTCTTCGCGGTATCCCGGGCGATTGGAGTAGGCGGTTGCTGCGAGGACCCGCAGCGACCAGTCGATGCTGTGGCTGTCGTGGTCCTGGGTACCGGCGTGTTCCGGGTCGCGCCAGGCGGCGAGCAAGTCGCGGCGCATGGCGATGGTGCGGGCCGGTGAGTAGAGCGCGGCAAGCGGGTTGTCGGGGGACAGGCCTTCGGGAAGCCATGACATGGGTGGCTGGTCTGCGGCTGCCACTTCGTCGGCGTCGATCTGCTCGTGCAGCCAGGTGATCAGTTCGGCAGTCATACCCTGCATGATCTCCCATGCCGATTGCGGTGTGTCGCTCAGATCCCGCCCGCGACGCCGTCGACTCCGTCAGCTGAACCCGAGAGCTGACCAAGCCGGTCAAACTTCGTTGAGACGCCGTCAAAGTTCGTTGAGACGGGTCAGTGCGGACAGCCGTCAGGTGCTCGGGTTCCTCCACAGATGCCGCTCGTCCAGGGTCCCGAATCGCACGTCTCCACGCGCAAGGTCGACGAGGATGGGCCAGCAGTCCAGCAGCTGCTCTCTCACATCACGCGAGGCGAGGTACTGCACGGAGTTGTAGGGCACGATCAGGAGTCCGTTGCTCTCACGGACCCGCTCTGCGTCGATGGCGAGAGGCGGCTCGTCATCGCGCTGGCTGTGGGCGAGAAACGCCACCGCGAGTTGCAGGGCTTCGTCCTGCTCCATCATCCGTCTCCAGTCCGTCGGCTCGACGAAGGCACCCTAACCGGCCTGGGATGATCTTGGTGTGGCTGGTGTGATCACGGCGTCGGAACCGTCCTGGATAGCCCCGTTCTCCGGGCTCAGCCCCCGCGCCTTCGGGAAACTGGTGACGGTTCTGCGACGCGAGGGTGCGGACACGGTCCGCAAAGGCCGACCGTGGAGTCTTCCGCTGGAGGACCGCGCTCTGCTGGTCGCGGCGTACTGGCGCACGAACCTCACGATGCGGCAGCTCGCGCCGCTGTTCGGGGTGTCGAAGTCGGCGGCGGACCGCATCATCGACCACCTCGGGCCGATGTTCGCTCTCCAGCCCCGCAAGCGGTTCGCCAAGGACGCCGTGCTCATCGTGGACGGCACCCTGGTCCCCACCCGGGACCACACCATCGCGGAGCGGTCCAAGAACTACCGGTACTCCACCAACCACCAGGTCGTCATCGACGCCGACACACAGCTGGTCGTCGTGGTCGGCCGGCCGCTGGCCGGGAACCGCAACGACTGCAAGGCGTGGGACGAGTCCGGCGCCAAGGCCGCCGTCGGCAAGACCCTCACGATCGCCGACGGCGGATACCCGGGCACTGGACTGGTCATCCCGCACCGCCGGCAGCGCGGTCAGATTGAACTGCCGGAGTGGAAAGAGGAACACAATCGGTCCCACAAGCAGGTCCGGGCCCGGGTCGAGCACGTCTTCGCCCGCATGAAGACCTGGAAGATCCTCCGCGACTGCCGCCTCAAGGGCGACGGCGTCCACCACGCCATGCTCGGCATCGCCCGGATGCACAACCTCGCCCGCGCCGGATAGGGAAGTGGGCCGCATGGCGGCCCACCATGCCTGAGACAACCAGAAGATCATTTACGGGACAGCCCTTAGTGGGAACCTTCAGTGCCAAGCTCCCCCACATCCAGGGCATCCAGATCGGTGGCGATGGCTCGGAGTAGCGCTGCCTGGACAAGAGGGAAATGCTCGGGTGCGAGCGTGGAAGGAGACGTTTCTCCGGAGGCGTAGCGAGCGAACGCCTGACCAATTTTCCGCTTCTTGCGGGCGACCTCCCCCGGCTTTCCGTGATCGACGTCATGCTGGAGGCCGGTGCGCAGAAGGTTCACATCGGTGAAGGAGAGGGGAATCTTTCCTTCGAGTCGTTTCCCGGGGCCTTCGCGAAATACGAAGTAGAGCTCTCCGATGAACTTTGAGTACCCTTCGAAGTCCTCGATAGGCTCGCGGATCGAGGTCATCGCGGTAAAGGTTCTGTTAGTCGCCTTGAAGAGGTCGGATCCGTATTCTGCAGAATGCTGTTCATTCTTCAGTGAGACGAGTGAGCTGATCCGGTGGCCGAGGTTATCGATCTCGGTGCTGATGGCGATGGAGGCGGAATCCTTCAACGTCAGGATGCTCATCCATACGGGGTCTGAGATGAGCAGCTTCCGCATGAGGATCTCGTGCCGATCCTTCGCTCCGGACTTAACGTTTGCAGAGAGCGTGCGCTGATAATCCAGATACGAGGTGTCCGTCGCCTTGGTCCCCAGTTCGTTCTGCTTGGCCAGCTGTGTGATGAAGTCCTTGAAGAAGGAGTGCAGTCGGTCCTCGGTCCCTGCCGACCGGCCACTTGCCACGATCACGGCTGCCAAGGTGATGAATGACTGGATGGTGCTCCTGTTGCGCAGAACGGAGCTCTTCTCAGGGAAGCAGCGATTGAGGTAGTCGAGCGTGCCGAGGAGTCGTGTGGCTACCTGGGATTCCCCTGAGAAGTTACTCTGTGATTCCGCCAGCGCCTTAAGTTCGTCATGTCGAAGGCTTACGCCAAATCCCTCGATTTCCAGCGCAAGGGATTTGAGGGACATGTCGAAGTATGCTTTTCGCGTATTGGCGCTTGCTACCTTTTCGGTGAAGAACGAGTGCGTTGCCAACTTGCGGGCGAAGGTCGTCAGGTTGCTGTTTACCGAATTGAGCCTCTCGGCCGCGGTGAGGGCCTTTCCTGCCTGGAGTCGCTGAAAGAACTCCTGGATGTCATCGTCGGTCGCTTCGGTGATCTCGTCGTACTGGATTTCGAAATCATCGAAGTCGTCGGTAACTGATTCGGGCAGTGTCTTGTATGTAGCCCCCCCGAAGCGCTCAGCGGTTTCATCCGACAGTTGCAGCTTATTTTCCTGAAACTCCCAGATTGTAGCGAGCCGCTGCTGCCCGTCCACTACGTCGAACTCGTCGGGATCGCTCGACGTCTTAGCGAAGTAGAACTTGGGGAGCTTCCAGCCGTTCAGGATGGAATCGATGAGCAGCCGCTTCTGTTGAAGGGACCAAACTTCATCGCGCTGCCAGTCGGGGATATCGTAGCGCCCTCGACGCTTGAATACTTTGTCGAGCGCCATGGAGCGCGGCTCCATTTTCATTTACTCTCCCCGCCTGTAAGGCTGCTGCCAGCCAGCGCGATAGTTTCGATGGTGGATCGTAGTGATCTGCGCTGGTTCCTGCATGTTGATTTGCGAAGTTGAGGCGCGGTCGCGCGGGTGGTGATAGTCGATTTGCGACCTTGCGTGATGCATCTTGACTGTACGGACGCGCGAAGGGTCGTGGGCGCGAAGTCACTTACCTGTAGTGGAGGTTGTCAACGTGTATCCGTCGCCCGATGGCCATGTGACCGCTACTGCAACGTCTGCGCACAGGTCGAGGAGGTCTTGTCGTGGGCGGGACGGGACAAGGATCGCCAGGGAGGGGCGGGGCGCGATGTGGCGGCGGTAGTCGAGGAGCTGTCCGAGCGCCATTCGGATCGCCTCGCGGGTGACGGACCCCTTTGCCTCCGTCAGGGTGTTCGTGGTGCGGTCGAAGACGTCCGTGTAGAGCGGCTTCAGTTCGCCGGCCGGCGTGATGCGCTTCCGAGTGACCTCGTGGCCCAGCAGGCGGAGGTGCTCGACGTAGTCACGGACGAGCGCGGCCTCTCGGCGTTCGGCTTCGTATGGTTCCCGCGCCGGGTCGACGAGTGTGCGTTCGGTGTGGTGCTGCTCGACATCCACGTCGTCCACCATGAGCGCCTTGGGAGGGGTGTGGGGGAGCTGGATGCCGACCGCGGGGGCGGCGTCGACCGGCTTGAGCCGGAACATGATTACGCTCCGGATCGGGCCGTCACCGGTCTCGGGCGCGTCCGTGAGGTACCAGGGATTCTCGTCCGGCAGGACGAACTCGCCCATGTACTCGCAGACGCCGGACGAGATGCCGCGGAAGAGGCGGAGCGCGCGACCCTCTTCCTTGTGCTTGAGGATCGCGAGGTTGCCCTGGGTCATCTTCTGGTCGCCCACCTGCCCCTCGCCGGCGTAGTGGTAGCAGTCGTCCTCACCCCAGCCGTCGAAGTAGCCGTGCTTGTGCCCCTTGGACGGGTCAGTGAAGACCAGCACGTTGTCAGTGACCCGCGAGGGGCCGATGCCGCCCTGGCGGCGCCCACCGTAGACCTCGTGGATCTCGACCCGCTTGAGCCGCTTGCCGACCTCGATGTTCCAGTCCGCCATGCTTCACCCCGTTTTTTTAGGCTAGATCTGAGGGGTAAAAATCTAGTCTATGAAGCTCCCGTTGTCCAAGCGGTTCTTTCTCAGGGGTGTGGAGAGGGCGTTGTCCCACGGGGTCCTGGGTCGGGAGCCCGGGCCGTCTGTGGGCCGTGCGAGGGGGCTCAGGGGTGACCGGTGGCGACCAACAGTGACAGGTCCGCTACGAGGGTGATCCGGGAACCCGCAGGTCAGGGGGTCTCTCGCCTACTGGTTTCCGCCGAGGGGTGGCGGTCGGGCAAGATGGGGCATTTCTTGCAGGCCGCCGCCGCAAGGCCGGGCAACAGCGTGCCGCATGCGTGCCCGATCCCCTGGGGCCGATAGGGAGACCCCTCAGAGGCTTTCAGGGCGCACGAAGAGATCCATCTGCCCCTCGATCGCATCGCCACGCGAGGGGCGCACACCGTACTCAAGCAGTGATCCCATCGTTTGGATCACTGTCGCATTATAGAGCCAGCTCAGATTTCCTTCCTTTTCTAGCGTTCCGCTAACTTGCAGCGCTAGATCCTCTTCGTGGGCTCGAATTGCTTCGTGATAGTCATCTTCGTCTGCCAGGCGTACGCGCACTTTGCGAGGCGAACCGGGCAAGAGCGATTCGATCCCGAATACGCCAGGGCTGCCCGCCTTCTTCTTGGCGAGTAGATGAACCCTGCCGACCATGGTCGCTGACTGGGTGCTCTGATCCTCCGCCAGCCTTACTGCGGCTCTACTCAGTGGCTCAACGTCGGCACCACTGAATTCGAAGTGAGACCCGATCTGGCTGGATAGCGGGTGGCTTGAATCCCAGTCGATCGTAATGTCGGCCGCCTCGGAATGTGACGCGATGCCGAGGATAGCGTTTGTCATCTCGTAGGAGATACCACGGGTCACGCCATCTTCGAAACCGGAAAGCGATCCGCTGACTCGAAAGTGCTCCAATGCTTCCACGGTCGCTTCCACTGCTTGCGCCACTGCGCGGTTGACGGCCCTTACGGGTGCCGCGCCAACCTCGGGTAGAGCGTCTATCCCCTGACCGTCGTTGCTCGGACGCATGACGACTGCAGCATTCGGCGGCGCGTACGCCGTCACGATGTAGCTTCCCGGGGCCGTTTGCCCCATCAGGACCTGGTCTAGGTAACGGCTGGCGAATCTCCCGTTCCTATTCACGAAATGTCGACCAGGGCTGATGTACGATTTGGCGCCGGCTACGAGTGTTCGTCGAGCAGACTCGATGAGGGTTTCGCCATCACGCCAGGAAATGAAGCCGCTAGGTGCTGAAGACTCCTTTCGGAAGCGGAATTCATCCGACGAGTCCACGGCAAGTCGCGGATAGATGGCACGAGTCCAAAGCTCGCGATCCTGCGAAAGTTGGGAAAGGGCAGCATGGAGCATTTCGGAGAATTCCGGTGCAGACTTGTCCAGCGGAACCACGAGGCTGGAACTCCCTAGCGGGGAAGAAGGTCCGCCGGGTGCCATGTAGCGGCTGTAAACTCCTCTCCTTCCGCCCACTCTCTGCCATCCAGCTTCCGTCAGGAGTGTGCCCAATCGATCCGGATCGACGTGAGTGGGGATGGTGATGTCATTCATGCAGCGACTCACCCCTATCGATCTTGTCGAGGATCATGTTTAAGGCATTGGAATCAAGGAGATTCTTCGTTGGGATGCGCACCGAAGGCTTCTGCACATCCGGTGAGACTTGAACTCCTTCGAGATACGTCCAGTAGCAGCTGCGCCTAGTCCAGAGTCCGCTGTGACTCGCCTCGGTCCACTCCGCCTGCCGAGGCGACATCGTCATAACGATCAGAATCGCCTTATGGTTCTTCCTGGGCTTCGCCATGTGGTCGAAGTACTTGCGCTTCGTGAATTGGTAGCTGAAGTAGCCCTTGCCAGGGTCTGGTGTCGTCGATGTGGTGCTCTTGAGCTGTGCGAACACCATGGACTCTTCTTCGAGGGCGGTCCGCGGAGGTCGGATCAGCTGCACATCTGCACCCCAGTAGTCCTTGTTGATGGTCTCCATCGTGCAACCGGCCGTAGCGGCCACGCTGGAGACGTATCCCTCCTGGAGCTGCTCCATCATCCCCGTGAAGGTCAACGGGTCGACGGGCTCAATGTGCCGCTTCCGGGGCTGGTCCGTCCCCTCAGCCTCGATCAATGCCGCCACAGACAGTGCCCCCACTCCTCGAAGGCCAGGCTAGGTCAACTCTGCCTGCGATGAGGGAGGTTGCTCCACATCCATGCAAATCGAACTCTAGTACGGCAATGGAGATTCGGAAAGGGGCGGAGTCTGGTTGAGTCCACCACCAGCCAATGTCGCCGACCCCAGTGCAGTGAGCTTGGCAGGGTGCGTGCCAGATCCGTGCCAGATCGAGCGGTCGGCCAGGGTCACCTGAGGAGCTCGGCGGCGTGCACATGCTCGCGACCATCGTCGCAGCGTGCAGGCAGGATGAGTTGGGGTGACGCCTCAGGTGCCCCACCAGGCTTACAAGGCAGTGGTCCACTCTCAGGCCGGGCGCGCACGGGCAGCCCCCAGCCTTCGTTTGGCGAACAGCCCTCGCCATCCGCCGGATCGGGGAACGATGAGCGCCATGACGACTGATGTCGGCAGGGAAGCAGCGAAGCGCTTAGCCAGTCAGGCTCACGAGGTAGGGCGGGTGTCTGGGCAGGAGCGTTGGCGCAAGATGCTGCAGCGGGTGAGCCGCGGGCGGCTTGGGCGACGGTGTGGGTGGGAGAGCGTCCCAGAGCTAGGCACGCCATGGCAGGACACCATCTCAGGGGAGCGGGGTGGCGACTGGCGTCAGCGGGCAGCCAATCTGGACGGCGAGTTCGCGTTCAGCGTCGACTATCAGATCTGCCGAGAATGTCAGCTCGCGTGGGTCGAGCAGCCCTACACGCTGCCGGAGTATCAGCGATGTGGTCTGGCTTCCGCCGGCCTCGCCGCGTTGCGGATCGAGCACCCACGCCTGTCCTGGCACACCTTGGGCGGGCACCTTCGCGATTCCAAGGCATTCTGGGCAGCCGTCGGAGCCGACGTGGCTGGTGGGTACCGGCAGCGCGGCCTCTGTACCCACGTCACTGCTGGGTGATGTCCAACCGCTTTCCCCAACGTGCGGCCTATTCGTGGACCGGAGAGGGGCTCCGTTCCGCTCATGGGACTGTGACCTGCGGAGACTTATGGGACGCACGGGGCCTCCGGAGTCGTGTGCGCAAGCCCTGCGATGCAGAGGGGCCCGGACTGTGTCCGGGCCCCTCTGGGTGTTCGTCAGTGCTAGCCGAAGGATGCCGCCGGCAACCTTGGGCCTTCATTGCCTCTGCGGGTGCTGACCTCCGGAGCCGCGAGGCGGCGGCCGCGGCTTGTTGCTACGCGGAGCGTGTCCTTGAGGGCATCTGTCAGGTCCGCTGCCAGGAGCCGAAGTTCCTTCGGTTCGGTCTCGTCATCGCTGAGGGCTGCCAGTGCGTGCGCCACGAGCTCGGCCGCCAGGTCGAGTTGGATCGCTTCGGTGTCGTCGGCCAGGCGGGACAGGTAGCTGCTGCCATTGTCGGTGCTCAGGTAGCAGGGCTTGCCGTCGGGGCCCGCCCACGGGAGGAGGCGCAGTTCGTTGTGGGGCGTCATCCCTCGGCCCTCCTGTCTTCGTTCGTGTGGTGGGTGGTGAAGCGAGCGTCGGCGCGGTCGCCGGGGAGGACCAGGAGGGCCGCCTCGACGACGCAGCCTGTGGTGTCGGCAGATACGCGGGTGATCGCGAGGACTGCCAGCGCCGAGCTGATCCGGAGGGTTGAGGCTTCCTCCGGGGTGGGGAGGCGGGCGCTGACCTTCTCTCGGGTCTCCGCGAGCCGGGGCCCGAGTGCTGCCGGCTTGGGCCAGCGGGAGGGCGATTCGGCCGACGCCAGGTCACGAGGGACGTAGATGCGGGCCAGGCTGTGTGGGGACTCCCCCACGTGGCTGACGCAGAGGTACTCGGTCAGCAGGGCCCGCGATGGCACCTTCAGCAGGGCACTCAGCGCCCCTTGGGCCCGGAGCTGGGTGGTGTGGACCGTGACGTGGAAAGTCGGGACGATGGGTGTGAGGGCGCCTCCCTCGTACGTGAGTCTCCGGCGGAGGCGGCGGACGAAGTTGCCCTTGCCGTGGATCTTCTCGATCAGGCCCTCGGCCTGGAGGAGCGCGAGGGCGTTGCGCAGCGTCGCCGTGCTGACCTTGTAGTGCGCGGCGAGCTGGGGCTCTGAGGAAAGGCGTTCGCCGGGCTTGAGGAGGCCCGTGGTGATCTGGGTCCGGAGGTCGTCGGCGATGGCGTGGCGGAGTGACGGCACGGGTTGGATCACCACCTTCTGAGGACTCGCACGGCGACGAGTCGTGTTCGAGGGTGCATGGTCAGCAGGTCGCCCGAATCGAAGAGGAGGCGCTTGGCGCCGCGGGGAAGTTGGAAGAGGTCGGCGACTCGGCATGGTTGGCCGCCGATCTGGATGACGTCGCCGCGCTGCACGTTGGTCGAGGTGATTTCGACGGTGGAGGCCATCGCACCGCTGGGAGTCCAGGTGTTCATGAGGTCACGCCCGTCGGAGTAGTCGAGGAGGCCGGCGCGTGGCAGGAGCAGGCGCACTCCTCGTAGACCACCGGTACTCCGACCGGCGCCGTCGCTGGGGAAGAGTGCGCGCACTCGCGGTGTGTGCCGATCCGGCACGGGGTCGATCGGTAGGGGGTGGCCTTCGTTTGTGGCATCAGTGGGCCTCCGCCGGCTTGAAGCAGGTGCAGGCGAGGAGTTCCTCGACTGCCAGTACGTACGGGCGGACGAGGGCGGTCTCCTCACCGGGAAGGAAGTCCGTGCGGTCCCGGGGCTGCCTCGGCGACGGCGTCGGCCAGTCGGCGAGGGTGGGGCTGGTGGGCGTTAACGGGGCGCGGTGGCGGGCCTTTCGGGAGTACCGCTCCCTGGTGCGCGCTACGGCGCGGCGGATACGGTTGAACATGCTGATCAGCTCCTATCGCTGATGGCCAGGTCCCCGGACATCGCCCGTCGCGGGGACCGCTTTGCGTACTACGGCCCATAGGGTGCGGCCGCCCAGGCTGGTGGCGAGGAGACCGAACCGGTCTGCCTCCGCAACCACTTCCAGGACCTCCCGCCATGTCTCGGCGGGGAGGGATTCCGGTACCTCCGCTTCGATCGACGTGTATCTGGCGTGCACTTCCACGCGTGTGGTGAGCCCGACCGCGGATAACCGGGCGGCGATGGCCTCCGCGCTTACTTCTGGAGCAGGCACAGGACAGCCTCCGTCACCGGCGATCACTTTGAGTGAAGCTAGTTAACTAGGTTAGAGCTAGTGGACGAGATTTTCCATATGCCTGAGCAGCCGCCCTACCTCCGCATCGCCGACGAACTCCGGCGGCGGATCGCGGAGCACGAGTGGACACCTGGAGACCGGCTGCCCTCCCGCGCCCAGATCGGCCAGGAGTGTGGCGTGGGCGAGAACGTCGTCCGTCGGGCCCAGGAGCTGTTGATCTCCCAGGGCGTGCTGGAGGGGCGGGCCGGGTCAGGGACGTATGTGGCCGAGCCTCGGCAGCGGGTGCGGATGGTTCGGTCCGCGGCGCGTGAGCAACCCGATGGGTCCCCATTCCGCGCGGACATGAAGGCCGTGGGGCGGAACGGCGGTTGGGAGAGCCGGACCGACGCCAAGGTTCCGGCGCCGGCGGAGATCGCGGGGCGGCTCGGCATCACCGAAGGGGACCTGTGCGTCCGGACCGTGTACGAGTTCCTCGCCGACGGGCGCCCCGTGCAGTTGTCGACGAGCTGGGAGCCGTACGACCTTACCGGCGGGACTCTCGTCGTCCTTCCCGAGGGCGGGCCGCACGCCGGAGCTGGCGTTGTGAACCGCATGGCCGAGATCGGCATCACGGTGAGCCACGCAGTCGAGCAGCCGGAGCCGCGCCAGGCGACCGCCGAGGAGGCTTCACTGCTCGGCATCCAGAAGGCCGCACTCGTCACGCACATCCGGCGGACCTATTACAGCGACGAGGGCCACCCTGTGGAGACAGCGGACATCGTCGTCCCCGCCGCACTGTGCGAGATCGTCTACGAGGTCCCCATCGCTCGCTAGCCCCCGCCAGGACGCTCGCAGTGATCGTGCATGCTGGCGAACATGAATGAGCCGACCCCGGGGCACGTGAAGGTCCACTTCCGCCTTGAGATCGAGGACGACTGGCCCCCAGCCGGAGTGGAGAGCCTCTGGGCGATCGACCGCGGCGATGGAACCGTTGAACTGGCGAACACACCCTTCTTCGTACGGGGTGTCGCCATCGGCGACATCGTCGAGACGTCCACAGACGACGAGGGGGCTCGTTGGGCCGGCAGCGTGCTCCGAGCCTCAGCCAACTGCACCATTCGCTTGATCGTGCTTCGCGACGGCGGCTCAGCAGCAGCCCGACAGAGTGCGATCAACGTCTTCCACGAGCTGGGCGCGGGTGGTGAGGGCATCGAGCAATTCCGCATGGTGTCCCTCGACATTCCGCCTACCGCCGAGCTCGGCAAGATCAAGCGACTCCTCCAGCACGGAGTCGATCAAGAGTGGTGGCATATGGAGGAGGGCTGCATCACTGACGCGTGGCGCACTGCAGGGGCTGGGTAGCTTCGAGCCGTGCCGGCGCGCATGCTCCGGTGAAGCGCACGGCTGACCTTGACGCCCTCAACCCGCCCTGATCGGCTGCACCCCATGGCTACGAACCCGAGTGACTACGACCTTGCGATGCCGATAGTGGCGGCCCATATGGCGAAGATCGAGCGGGCAGTCGGCCGCACCCGTACCTCTCACGCAGGGCAGCCCTACCCTGCGGTCCGGCAAGCTCTCGTCGAAGCACTGCACGATGAAGACGCCCAACGTGTAGTACCTCAGGTCATCGACGAGCTCGCCCGGCGCATCTCTGAGGACCCGGACGGGCTCCCCTTCTGACATCCACACCTGACATCAACGACGGTGGACAGCAACATCCCCGAGCGGTCCCCGTTGGCCCCGCACTCCGCGGTGCAGAGTGACCCGAGGCAGCTTCGATCGAACTCCTAAAGCGGGTGTCGCAGGTTCGAATCCTGCCGGGGGCACAGAGTAAAGGGCCAGCTCAGGGGAACATTCCCCCGATGCTGGCCCTTCGCCGTGATCACGGCCGTGCCACCTCCTCCGGTCCCTACGCCCGCCGGCACGTCAGGCGCATCTGGCCCGCCGCGTGGTGGGCGCCCTCTTGGGTGGGGGTGCCCCAGTCCTGGCCGCGGTCGAGGAGGCGGACCGTGAAGGTGGGGGTGCGCAGGGGGTGGGGGCCCGTGGGGAGGAGGGTGCCGGGGTTCGTGCGCTGGTCGAGGGTGAAGGTCGCGTACGGGGCGCCGTTCGCCAGGAGTTGGTAGACGGAGGGGTCGCCGGCCGCGTCCTGGGGGCGGGGTGGGCTGGGGATGTGGACCGCGAGGTCGCACGTGCTGTACGCCGGGCCGACCTGCCAGGTCCACGTCGCCGAGTTGTCGTGGTCCTTGGTCGGGCTGCCCGACATCGGGAGCGCCGAGAAGCGGCCGTCGCAGCCCCCGCCCCGGTAGCCGCCCGTCCTCACCGTGTACCAGCCCTCGTCGCCGTCCTCGTACCGGCCCGACTCCGCGTAGCCGCCGCCCTCACACCCCGGGCCCGCCCACACCTCGTAGAGGGGAGGAGGGGAGGAAGGGGGGTGAGTGGGGTGAGTGGGAGGCTCTGAAGGGTCGGACGAGGGGGAGTCGGGGGGCGTCGTCGTCGGTGCCGGGGCGCCTGGGAACGCCGTCGGGCCGTTTCTCGTCGGCAGCGTCCGTACCGGCGGATCCGCCTCGGCCTCCGGCGGCCGGTCCTCCGACCCGGCCAGCGACACCACCACCGCCAGGCAGCCCACCGCCGCCACGGCCACGAGCGCCCATGCCCCGCCCCACCCGCGCCGCGGGGAGTCCGCGCAGTGCCGGCAGGACATCCCCGGCAGCGGGCCCCTGCCGACGCCGCCGCACTCTTCGCATGCCATAGCGGCACACCCTAAGGCCGACTCAGCGGAGTTCCTCCGGGCATGCAGTGCCCCGCGGGAAGAACTTGTACGGCGCCGCCAGCCGGTACACGCCCGCCTTCGGCGCCACCAGCTCCGTCCACTCGTCCCCCTCCGCGTCCACCTCCGTCTTCAGCAGGCAGCCGGACTCGTTCAGGAAGACCTTCGGCAGCTCCGTCGGCGACGCCTCGCGCGCCGCCTTCGACGCCTCCGTCTCCTCCGGCGGCTCGATCTTGCCGCCGTTCTCGTCGAGGAGGGCAAGCCAGGGCGAGTACGGGACGCGGATCAGGACCCGGCCCGGGGCGTCGACCTCGATCACGACCTCGTTCGCGCCCGCCCGCCGCACCTCGGCCGGCGGGTCGGCCAGCGGGGTCGGGTCGTCGACCTCGTACAGCCGCCAGTTCGCGTCGGACCAGACCTGCTTCAGGTACGGCAGCCCGTCCCCGACCAGCTCCGCCTCCCGCTCCGCGCCCGAGTCCGGCGCCCCGGTCGGCAGGACGACGTAGTGCACCGCCCAGCGGTCCAGCCAGTCCTGGTAGTTCGTGGCGTTCAGGGTGTCGTCGTAGAAGAGCGGGTTGCGCTCCATGTCCGCCTGCCGGTTCCAGCCCCGCGCGAGGTTGATGTACGGGGTGAGGGCGGAGGACTCGCGGTGGCTGGAGGCCGGCACGACCTCCACCCGCGCCTTCTCCGCCCCGCGCACCTGCAGCTGGTTGATCAGCGGTGCGACCTCGCGGGCCCAGGACGCGTCCGGGGCGGTACGGATGACGTCGTCGACGCTCTTGAAACCGATCCAGAAGTTCAGTCCCACGAAGGCGAGCACGAGCGCGTACCAGCGACGCGAACGCGGGGCCGCGTAGGGCAGCGCCGCGAGGAGGACGACGCCCGCGAAGAGCATCACGAGGCGCGAGACGTTCGACCCGATCTGCGAGTCGATCAGCCAGGTCAGCAGCGTGCCGGCGGAGTACACGGCCGCGCCGGTGCGGATCGTGCGCCACTCGCGCGGCACGAGCAGGAAGCACAGCACCCCGAAGAGGAACGGCAGCGCCGTCGACCCCAGCGACATCGGCTGCGTACCGGAGAAGGGGAACAGCCAGGAGGACAGCGCGACGACCAGCACCGGCGCGAGGCCGAGGGCGTACGCGCCCGGGCGCCGCTTGTTCAGGAAGAGCGCCGCCGCCGCGACCCCGAGGAAGAGCCCGGCGACCGGGCTGCACGCGGTCGCGAGACCGGCGAGCGGGGCGGCGACCGCCGCCTTCGCCCAGCGTCGGTGACGCCAGCGGTACGGCCAGCAGAACACGGCGGCGACGGCGCCGAGCGCGAACATCATGCCGAGCCCGAACGTCACCCGCCCCGACAGGGCGTTGCACAGGAACGCGAAGACGCCGGCCAGCGAGCAGGCGAGCGGATTGCGGACCGCCCGCACCCGCACCAGGATCAGCGCCGTCAGACCGGCCGAGACCGTGCCGGCGATCATCATCGTCGAACGGACGCCGAGCACCGACATCAGGTACGGCGAGATCACGCTGTACGAGACCGGGTGCATCCCGCCGTACCAGGCGAGGTTGTACGCGGAGTCCGGGTGGCGGCCCACGAACTCCGCCCACGCGTCCTGTGCCGCGAGGTCGCCGCCGCTGTTCGCGAACAGCAGGAACCAGAGGATGTGGGTGAGCGCCGCCAGGCCCGTCGCGATCATGACGGGATAGCGGCGCTTACGACGGCGGGGCCGCGGAGGCGGTGCCGTCTCCGTGGGCGGGCGAGGCGCCGGGAGGTTTATTCGCAGAGGTGACGGAGGTGAGGGCTCTCGCGTCTGCGCGCCCTCGTCTGCGCGTGTCGGCTCGGCGGTGGTCACTCGCGGCCCTCTCCCGTGCTGCCTCTCGCGCATGGTCTCGGTCTCCGGAACGCTAACAGCTGGGCACCCCGGAGGACCGGGGCGCCCAGTCGCGTCAGCCCAGACGGGTCAGCTTCTTGTCGAAGCCCGGTTCCACCAGGTCCGTCTTCAGGGCGAGCGGCGCGCTGACCTTGCCCGCGCCGGTGCCGATGGAGACCTGGCCGACGATGTCGCCCGCCTTGCCCGCGTGCGGCACGGCCTTGCCGCCGGCGCCGATCTCCAGGTCGACCTTCAGACCCGGCCAGCCGATCGCCTTGAGCTCCTTGGTGGCGATCACCGGGGTCTTCCCGCCGAGACCGTCGTCGACATGACCGACGACCTGGCCCTTGCGGACCACGGCCGCGGAGGTGACGTCCTTCTGCGCGGCCTGGATCAGCTCGAGGCTGTAGTCGATCGACAGCTGGAGCTTCTCGTGCAGCAGACCGGCGTCCTTCGCGCCCATCACCACACCCAGGATCCGGCGCTCCTTGCCGTCGACGACGGTGTTCGCGGACCAGAGCAGGTTGCCGCCGGCCGGGGTGGAGGAGCCCGTCTTGATGCCGCTGACACCCGGCTGCAGCAGGATGTTGTTGTTGTTCTCGATCCGGCCGGGGATGCCGTCGACGGTCAGGTTCGGCATGTTCACGATCTCGCGGAACACGTCGTACTGCATGACCGCCTTCGCCAGCTTCAGCTGGTCCTGCGGAGTGGAGACGGTGGTCGACTGCAGGCCCGACGGGTCGGTGTACGTCGACTCCGTCATGCCGAGGTCCTTGGCGGCGGCGTTCATCTTCTCGACGAACGCGGCCTCCGAGCCGGCGTCCCAGCGGGCGAGCAGCCGGGCGACGTTGTTCGCGGACGGGATCATGAGGAGCTGGATCAGCTCCTTCTCGGAGTACTGCTGCCCCTCCTTGACGGCCGCCGTCGACTCGTCCGCCGACGACGCCTCGTCCGCGGCCTTCTTGTCGATGGTGATCTCGGGGCCGGACTCCTTCCCCTTGATGGGGTGGTCGCGGAGGATCACGTACGCCGTCATCGTCTTCGCCACGCTCGCGAGCGGGGCCGGCTTCTGCGCCCCGTACGTCCCGAGCGAGCCGACGCCCTCGACCTCGGCGGCGCCCTGTCCCTCGGTGGGCCACGGCATCTTCAGCTCGCCGCCCTCGAAGGTGAAGGTGGGGGCGGCGGTGAGGGTGAGGACGGGGGGCGGGAGCGGCCGAACGAACTGTACGACTGCAAAGATGATCAGAAGAAGAACGACCAGCGGGGTCCAGATCCGCACCCGCCGCATGGTGGTGCGCAGCGGAGTCGGTGGCGGGGGCGGCGTGTTCGTCAGCTCGGCGAGGAGGTCGAGCGGGGGCAGCGGCGGCATGGGCTGCTGCTTGGTCCGCTCGGCCTCGGTGAGCGACGGCGGGGGTACGGGGGTGGGGGCCGCGGCCTTCGCCTCGGGCGCCTTGGCCTGGGGGGCCTTCGCCTCGGGGGCCTTCGCCTGGGGGGCCTTCGCCTCGGGGGCCTTGGCCTGGGGGGCCTTCACCTCGGGGGCCTTGGCCGCGGGAGCCTCGGCGCGGAGCGGCACGAACGTGCTCGGGCGCTCGGCGGCGGGCTTGGGGGCCGCCGGCGTCGCCGGGGGCGTCGGGAGCGTCGGGATCTTCAGCGCGGTCGTCGGCTGGTCCACGACGGGCGGCCGGACGGCCTTGAACACGGCGGTGGGCTGATCGACGGCAGGCTTGGGCGCGGGGTCGGCCTTGGGCTCGGCCTTGGGCTCGGGCTCGGGGTCGGCCTCGGGGTCGGCCTCGGGGTCGGCCTTGGGCTCGGCCTTGGGCTCGGCCTTGTCGTCCGCCTCGGGCTTGTCGTCCACCTCGGGCTCGGCCTCGGCCTGCTTGCGCGCGGCGAACCAGGATTCGTCAGCCTTCTCGGCCTCCGAGCCTGTGGCCTCGGCGTCTGCGGCCTCTGCGGCCGGCTCGTCACCATCGGCGGCGTCGTCCGCGGCCTGGCCCTCGTCCTCGTCCTCGTCCTCCGCGGAGTCGTCGTCGGCATCGGCACCGGCGGTGTCGTCCGCCTCCTCGGCCGCGTCCGCCGTCGCCGGCTCCTCGTCGCCGGAGGCGACCCACGCCGCCACCGCAGCCCGCAGACGGTCGCCCTCGGACGCCTCGTCCTCGGCCGGCGCGTCCACAACCGCGACGTCCCCCGCCACGACATCCTCCGACCCGGCGTCATCCGACCCGGCGTCCTCAGCCGGTGCGTCGTCCTCGGGCGTGCGCGGGGCGAGGGTCTTGAAGACGGCCGTCGGCTGGTCCACCTGGACCGGCGAAGCCGTCGTGGCTCCCGCCGTGCCGGGCGTCGGCGAGGGCGCGGCTTCACGGAGCACGGAAAGCCGCGGATCCCGGCCGCCACCACCCGCAGGCGTCTCCTTCGAAGACTCCTGCTGCTCCGCCTTGTCGGGGGACTCGCCCGCCACCGTGCCTCCTCCATGCGTCATGCGTACGTCCGAACCGTGTACCAGTGTCCTGTGTGAACCCCTTGGCCCCCGTGCTAGACGAGAACGACATACCTACTGGTTCCCGTCCGAACCACCCAGGCGCTCTCGACAGATGAATGTGAGAGGGGTCACCCTGTGACTCATCCACGCGGGGAGGCATGGATGGGCAGGAGCCGCAGAACAATTCCGGAGGAGCTTCTGCTGCTCGCTCTGGACCCGGCCACGGGTACCACAGCGCAGCCGCAGTCGCTCGACCTCGGCCTGGCCGGAGCACAGCTAGTGGAGCTGGCTCTGGCAGGACGGATAGCCCCTGACGGGGATCGTATCGCCGTGGTGATGCCACGGCCGACCGGAGATCCGACTCTGGACTCCGCACTGGAGCTGCTGCGCCGTCGCGGCAGCCCGGTTCGGGCGGTCCACTGGATTGGCGGGCCCCGACTGGGGCTGCGTCAGATCTACCTCGCTCATCTGGAGCGCTGCGGCATGGTGCATGCCGTGGAGGGCCAGATGTGCGGAGTGCTGCCGACGACTCGCTACCAGGCGACGGACACGGCGATCAGCCGGGACATCAGGGCCCGGCTGGACAGTGCGATCCGCACCGGCGTACCGCCGGACCCGCGGACCGCGGCGCTCGCCGCGCTGGCCCACGCGGTCGGTCTCGGCAAGCACCTGTACCCGGGGAACGAAGGACGGTCGTCGCGGTCCCGGCTGCGCGACCTGATCCGGCACGACCCCATGGGCGGACTCGTGGCGCACGCCGTGATGGACGTCCAGAACGGTGTGGCCGCTCAGCCGCGCCGCAGTGCCGCGGGCGGCGTCCCGCAGCAGCCGCGCCGCGGCAGCATGGCGCGCGCCGCCGTGCACTGAGCACCGCAGAACCCGCAGGACCCGATTCGGGAGCCGCACGGACGACGTGTGCGGGGTGGCCGTCACGGCCACCCCGCACACGTTGTCGTCATTTCCCAGCGCACACCACACCTTTGGTGGCAGTCTGCCAAGCAGTAGATACTCACAGCTACGCAGCCGACAGCCGGAGGTGCAGTTTCCGTGGCGTCCAACGTCAACCCCACCGTCAGGCGACGCCGATTGGGCCAGGAGTTGCGCCGGCTCCGGGAGCAGAAGAACATGACGGCCGAGCAGGTGGCCGAGCGTCTTCTGGTGTCGCAGTCCAAGATCAGCCGTCTCGAGAACGGCCGTCGTTCGATCAGTCAGCGCGATGTCCGCGACCTCTGCGGGGTGTACGAGGTCGAGGACGAGCGGGTCGTCGAGTCGCTGATGCAGATGGCCAAGGACTCGCGCCAGCAGGGCTGGTGGCACGCCTTCGGCGACATCCCGTACAGCGTCTACATCGGCCTGGAGACGGACGCGGAGAGCCTGCGGGTGTACGAGCCGCAGATCATCCCCGGCCTGCTGCAGACCCACGGCTACGCGGAGGCCGTGATCAGCGGCGCGCTGCCGGAGTCGACCCCGACCGACATCGACAAACGGGTCACCGTCCGCACCCGGCGCCAGGACCGGATCAAGGACGAGGAGCGGCCGCTGCGGCTGTGGGCGGTCATCGACGAGGGCGCGCTGCGCCGGGTGGTCGGCAACAAGCAGCTGATGATCCAGCAGTTGGAGCATCTCGTCGAGCAGTCGCACCTGCCGCACGTCACGGTTCAGGTGCTGCCGTTCGAGATGGGTGCGCATCCGGGCATCAGCGGGCATTACGCGATCCTGGAATTCCCGGACACGTCCGACTCGAGCGTGGTCTACATCGAGGGTGTGACGAGCGACCTCTATCTGGAGAAGGCCCAGGACGTCGCCAAGTACAGCGTGATGTACGAGCACCTGCGGGCGCAGGCCCTGAATGTGGAGCAGACCCGGGAGTTCATCTCGGACATTGCGAAGTCCTACGCCGCCGGGTGAGAGCGGATTGGCGGCGGCCCTTCCGAATTCTCCGATTCGGGTGTGAAAGCAGCCATTCGGCCGGGGCCGCCGAGGAAGAGGTCGGTACGGTACACCCCGGACTCGCCCCAACGGAAGCTCACTTGGAATATGCCATCCGGTCGGGTGAACGCCAGCCCCACGCGGCGGGACCGGCGAGTAGCGTCGATCACGCCAGCATGAAGGTTGGCGCGACACACTACTGGCAGAACCGGAGTGAAGAACATGGCGATTTTCCAGGGCGCTACGGACACGTGGACGAAGTCCTCGTATTCCGGCGGTAACGGGGCCTGCGTCGAAGTCAAGTCCCCTGTCGTGGCCGCGATTGCGGTCCGTGACTCCAAGGCCCCCGAGGGTCCGTCCATCGCTTTCGGCTCGGCGTCGTGGAACGCCTTCGTCGGTGAAGTGAGCAACGGGGCGCTCTGAGCCCGCGTGTGCAGAGCACCACAGAACGTACGGAAAGAGCCCTCTCGACCGGTCCGCCGTCCTGGCCGAGGGGGCTCGGCTTTTTCCTCAGCGGAGTTCGTCCACATATCGGTCCGTGCCCGGCACCGTCGGAATGAACGGTGCGACCAGTTCGACCCGCCCCCACTCCCCGCCGACCGAGGCCAGGTCCGCGAAGTGCTCCGCCCAGCAGGCGCGCGGGTCGCGCTCCAGGAACCAGAGCAGCGTCAGCCGGGTGTCGACCCCCTCGACCTGCTTCACGTACGTCATCCGGTCCCCGGGCAGCGGCGTCGGACGGAAGACCGTGACCATCGCCGCCGGAGAGCCCGCCAGGCGCCTGGGCAGTTCGCTCGCGCGCAGCCGTTCGAGCAGCTCGGCCCGCTGCTCCGGCCCCTCCGCGTCGATCACCTGGAGGACCAGCCCCTGGTAGGGGTGGTCGAGGGCGTGGAAGTCCCGCGGGCCGGCCGCCCCGTCGCGGTACACGGTCGCCTCGTGGTCCTGGAAGGCCGTGAACACGTGCGTACGGTCGCGGTAGACGCGGGCGTCGCGGTTGAGCCGCTTGTTGATGGCGACGGTCCACTTCATGTGCTCGTCGTAGCGGCCGTCGGTGACCCAGTACGTGGAGAGGTAGCAGCCGACCGTCAGAGGCTGGGCGACGGCGGACTTCTCCGGGGTGCGCAGTTCCTGGAGTTCGCGGGTGGCGACCCAGCGACGGCCCGCGTACATCCAGGGCATCGCCATCGCGCCCGCGTAGTAGTGGTCGTCCTCGTACCAGCGGTTGTAGGCGTATTCGTGGCCCGGGTGCGGTTCGACCATCGTGATCAGCGCGTGGCCGGGGTGCACTCCGTACGGCCCGACCGACGCCAGCTCCGCGTACGTCTCGCCCTCGTCGCTCATGCCCGTACCCCTTCCCTTGTCCTCCGGAGGCTCCTACTCTGACGGGTCGTCAGATCGATCGCCAGAGTCGGGAGGCACCCGGATGCTGCTCCAGGGAAAGACCGTGGTCGTGTCGGGTGTCGGGGCCGGGCTCGGCCACCGGATCGCCGAGACGGTGGTGCGGGACGGGGGCAACGCGATCCTCGGTGCGCGCACCGAGGCCAACCTCGCCAAGTCGGCGACCGAGATCGACCCCGAAGGCCGGCACACCGCCCACCGACCCACCGACATCACCGACGAGGCGCAGTGCGAGGCCCTCGCCGCGCTCGCGCTCGAGCGGTTCGGCGCGATCGACGCGGTGGTCCATGTCGCCGCCTGGGACAGCTACTTCGGCGGGATCGAGGACGCGGACTTCGAGACCTGGCAGGGCGTCCTGGACGTCAACCTGCTCGGCACGCTGCGGATGACCCGGGCCTGCCTGCCTGCGCTCAAGGAGCGGGGAGGCTCGGTGGTCCTGATCGGTACGCAGTCGGCCGTGGCCGCGCCCTCGCAGGTGCGGCAGGCGGCGTACGCGGCCTCGAAGGGGGCGCTGACCTCGGCGATGTACTCGATGGCGCGGGAGCTGGGGCCGCACCGGATCCGGGTCAACACCGTGCTGCCGGGCTGGATGTGGGGCCCGCCGGTCCAGGCGTACGTGACGTTCACGGCGCACACGGAGGGGGTGGCGAAGGACGAGGTGCTCGCGCGGCTCACGGAGCGGATGGCGCTGCCCGAGCTGGCCACGGACGGGGACGTGGCGGAGGCGGCGGCCTTCCTCGCCTCGGACCGGGCGCGGGCGATCACCGGGCAGTCGCTGCTCGTCAACGCGGGCGAGCTCATGCGGTAGCGCCCCCCGGACCGGGACCGGGACCGGGACCGGGCCGCACGGTATGCGACGGCGTACCGTGCGGCCCTTTTTTGACCCCATCTGAATTCATAGATGTGAACACAGGTCAACAAGCAGAACGATTTTACGTGCTCTTGACCCTCCTCCGCGTTGTCTTCGCCCCGCAACTCCCCACACCATGAACGGCGTTCACAAGGCGGACCGGACCCCTGGAGGGGGCTCAATGAACAGTCTCGACTGGGCCGTGCTCATCGGCTATTTCGGCGTCATGGTCGCGATCGGAGTCTGGTCCCACAAGCGCGTGGACAACGTCTCCGACTTCTTCACCGCCGGCGGCAAGATGCCCTGGTGGCTCTCCGGCATCTCGCACCACATGTCCGGCTACAGCGCGGTGATGTTCACGGGGTACGCCGGCATCGCGTACACCTACGGCGTCACGTCGTACGTGACCTGGTCCTTCCCCATCGCGATCGGCATCGCCATCGGGGCCCACCTCTTCGCGCCCCGTCTCAACCGGCTGCGCTCGCGCCTCCATGTGGCCTCCCCGCTGGAGTACCTGAAGAACCGGTACAACCTCCCCACCCAGCAGGCGCTCGCCTGGTCCGGGGTGCTGCTGAAGATCGTCGACGTGGGTGCCAAGTGGGCCGCGATCGCCACCCTGCTCTCCGTCTTCACCGGGATCTCCCTCAACCAGGGCATCCTCATCACCGGCGTGATCACCGGCATCTACTGCACGGTCGGCGGTCTGTGGGCCGACGCACTCACCGAACTCGGCCAGTTCATCATCCAGTTCTTCGCCGGCATCGCGATGCTCGTCGCCGTCCTCGCGAAGCTCGGCGGCGTCAGCGCGCTGTGGGAGGTGTGGGACCGGCCCGAGCTCCAGGGCCACACCGCGCCGACCGCCGGCCCGTACACGCTGACCTTCCTGCTCGCGTATCTCTTCATCAAGACCTTCGAGTACAGCGGCGGCATGTGGAACCAGGCCCAGCGCTACATGGCCACCCCCAACGCCCGCGAGGCCACCCGCTCCGGCCGGCTCTCGGCGGTCCTGTGGTTCGTCTGGCCGCTGGTCCTCTTCTTCCCGATGTGGGTCGCACCGCTGCTCGTCGACCCGAAGAAGCCCGACGCCTCCGACAGTTACGCCCTGATGACCGAGCAGCTGCTGCCGCACGGCCTGCTCGGCCTCGTCATCGTCGGCTTCTTCTCCCACACGATGGCCATGTGCTCCTCCGACGCCAACGCCATCGCGGCCGTCTTCACCCGGGACATCGCGCCCGTCATGAGCAAGGCCGCGCGTCGCTGGACGCAGCAGGCCGGACTGATCGCGGCGCGCTGGTCGACGATCGCGTTCCTCGCCCTGTCGATGGCGGTCGCCACCCAGGTCAACTCCCCCACCTTCAAGGACATCATCACCGTCGTCATCAAGTGGGTGGCCGGTCTGATGGGCCCGATCGCGATCCCGTTCATGCTGGGTCTGCTGAAGACCTTCCGGAAGTCCGGCCCCACGGCGGCGCTGGTCTCCTGGGCGGCGGGCCTGTTCGTCTTCTGGCTGACCAACTACGGCCTGGACGGCATCGAGCTCCAGATCCAGATCGTCTCCCCGCTCGCCACGTCCCTCGTCCTCTACGTCCTGATCGGCTTCATCAGGCCGGAGGACACCCCGGAGCGGGACGCGGTCCTGGACCGGATCAACTCGGACGGCGACGGCGAAGGCGCCGCCGTACCGCCGCAGGCCGAGGGGGAGCGCTCCGCTCAGCCCCTGGGGTAGCGGGCGAGCCAGCCGGGGTGCGACTCCGAGGGGCTGTGCAGTGCGGCGCCCTGCGTCATCTCCATCGCGAAGTCGTCCGCCAGCTCCAGGACCGTGGAACGGCCCTCCAGTTCGGCCAGCCAGGCCGGCGGGAGGGCCGTCTCGCCGTGCAGGGCGCCGAGCAGCGCGCCGGTGACGGCTCCCGTGACGGCCGACGGGCCGTCGTGGTTGACCGCGAGACGCAGGCCGTGGCGGATGTCCTCGCCGACGAGGGCGCAGTAGACGGCGACCGCGAGTTGGTACTCCGCCCGGTCCTCGCCGGCGCCCAGCGCGCCGACCCGGGCCGCGTTCGGCATCCCCTGGCGTACGGCACCCAGGGCCTGCTGGAGCGCGGCCGTGACGGGCTCGTGGCCGGGGCGAGGGGCGAGCTGGCCCAGCGCCCGCTGCACCGAGCCGTCCACGCTCTCGCCGCGCGCGAGCCCGTGCACGACGACGGCGAGCGCCCCGGCCGCCAGATACGCGGCGGGGCCGCCGTGCGTCTGCGCCGCGCACTCCACGGCCAGTTGGCACACCAGCTGCGGCTCCCAGCCGACGAGCAGCCCGAAGGGCGCCGAGCGCACCAGTGCCCCGGAGTCGGTCGCGTCCGGGTTCTTGGGCTTGTCGAGGGTGCCGAGGACCTCGTCGCCGAAGCCGGTGAGGCAGGAGCGGGCCGGGTCGCGGCGGGCGTAGAGCCACTCCTCGCGGGCCAGCCAGCCGAGGTCCGTACGCCGCTCGTCGGGGCCCCAGTCGCGCTGGGTGGCCGCCCAGCGCAGATGGGCGCGGTGGACGTCGGTGGGTGGGTGCCAGGCGCCGGTGTCGCGGCGGACCTGGGCGCGTATCAGCCCGTCGACGGTGAACAGGGTCATCTGGGTGGCGGAGGTGACGGCGCCGCGTCTGCCGTGCGCGGGGACCGGCTCGGTGAGCCCCTCGGCCCCGTGTGCGGCCCTGATCCCCTCCAGGGAGAGCGCCGCGACGCCCGCGCCGAAGGCGTCGCCGACGGCGCCGCCGAGGAGGCAGCCCCGGACGCGGGCCCGGAAGTCCTGCTGTTCGGCGCGGCCCCACACGGCCGCGGCGGTTGTGGTCACGACGTGCCCTCCCCCGGAAAGCCTCGGCGCACAGGTCTCGCAGCACTGTAATCGACCGTGTTCGCACATTCGCAGGGCAGAACGTTTTGCGATCGGATGCCTTTCTGTCCATCTTCGACCGCAGTTCACCGCAAGTTTCGTCCTGGCTTGAACCATCCGCCCATGGCACTCTGCGCCGTTGTGGGCATCTGTTCCGCGGCGACACCGCCAAGGCCGCGTACACCTCGGTCTTCGACGGCATCGCCGACGAGGACCGGCACGGCGTCCTCTGTCGAGGAGGAGTACGGCTCCTTCCGCTCGTACCTGAAGCAGGGCCTCGGCATCGACGCGCGTGAGCTCAAGGAGCTGAAGCGGGACCTGCTGGTCGGCTGACCCCCTCCGCCGCCTCGGTCAGGGCGACCGTCCTCGCCCTGACCGGCCCGAGAAGAGCGTCCAGGCGGGCGGTGTCGGCGCCGGGGCAGTCCGCGAGCTCCACGAGGAGGTTCCGGAGGTCGGCGACGTCCGACCAGAGGTGCGGAAGCCCCAGCATCCGTTCCCACGTGCGCACGGCCTCCTCCCACCGGGCCAGGGCGGCCTGCGCGACCACCAGGCAGCCGAGTTCCTCGACCGTCGGCTCGTCCGGGACGGTGAAGGTGTGCTGCCGTACGTACGCCTGCCAGAGCTCCCCCGCGGCCTCGGTCCCCCGCATCCGGCTCTCCGCCGTCGCGAGCAGCAGCGGGCCCTCCTTCTGTCCGGCCTCCCGCATCCGCTCCGCGGCCTCCCTCGCCTCCTCGAGCCGCCCCAGGCGCAGCAGCGCCCACGTGACCGTCTCCAGGTGTTCCTGCCGGTCGCCCGGCGGCATGGCCAGCAGGAGGTCCAGCGCTTCCTGGTGGCGCCCCAGATGGAACAGCGCCACGGCCCTGCGACCGGTCGGCCACGTCGAACCGGCGACCGCGCACCGCTCCAGATCGGCGATCGCCTGCGCGGACCGGCCCACCGCTTGGAGGAGATGCGCCCTGTTCTGGAGGGCCTCGGCCTCGGACCCGTGGCCCGCGGCGACCAGGTGGTCCATGTCGGCCAGGCCGCTCCGGGGGTCGCCGAGGAGGCACCGCAGCCGCGCCCTGCGCTCCCGCGCCCAGCGGTGCTCCGGGTCGAGCTCCAGAGCCCGGTCGACGTCGGACAGGGCCTCGGGCAGGCGCCCGGCCGCCGTACGCGCCGACGCCCGGCGGATCCAGGACGCCACGGAGTCCGGGGCGAGCGCCGCCACCGCGTCGCAGTGGGCGCGCCCCTCGTCCGTGGCACGGGCCTCCCGGTAGGCGAGCTGTCGCAGCAGCAGCATCGCCTCCACCCGGGGCTCGAGCTCCACCGCCCGCTCCAGATCGGCCAGTGCGCGCAGGGGCTGCTGCATCTTCCGGTACGCCTGGCCCCGGACGCCGAGGGCGTACCAGCTGTCCGGCTCCAGTTCGAGTGCCCGGTCGAGATCCGCCACCGACTGCTCGAAGCGCCGGGCCCGCAGATGCGCGTCGCCGCGTTCCCTGAGCGCCATGGCCGTGTCGTCGGCGGTGTCGACGGCTCGGTCCAGCGCGGCGAGCCGGGCGTCCGAGTCCCCCAGCCGTTCGAGGATCCGCGACCTCTGCACCATGGCCCAGCCGTAGTCCGGGCGCATGTCGATGGCCCTGTCCAGATCCGCGAGCGCCTCTTCCAGGCGCCCCAGCTCCGTCAGCGCCATGGCCCGGCTGCCCAGCGCCCAGGTGTAGGAAGGATCGAGGGCGAGGGCCCGGTCGAAGTCGGCGAGCGCCTGCTCGGGCCGGCCGCGCTTCCAGTTCACGAAGCCACGCTGGGCGGGCACCCACGCCATCTGCGGCCGGCACTCCTCCGCGCGGTCCAGGTCGGCGAGGGCCCCGGCCTCGTCCCCCGTCTCCAGGCGCACATCGGCACGCCGCAACAGCGCCCACCAGTAGTCCGATTCGAGCTCGACGGCGCGGTCCAGATCGGCCAGCGCCTCCCTCGTGCGCCCGAGCCGGAACCGCGCCTGACCTCGCGTCGCCAGCACCGCGGCGCTCTCGGGTCCGAGCGCCAGCGTCCGGTCGCAGTCCGCCACCGCCTCCTCGTACCGCTCGAGACGCCGGTGGAGTTCTCCCCGGTCCCTGAGGATCCACGGCGCGTCCGGCGCATGAGCGTCCGCCCGGTTCAGCCGTTCCAGGGCCCCGGCCAGGTCGAGTTGCAGCAGGAGCACCATCCCGAGGCCGTAGTGGGCCCGGGCGCACGCCGGATCAAGAGCGAGCGCGCGCTCGTAGTCGGCGGTCGCACGGGCGTAGTCCTCGGCCCACCGGCGGAACTTGGCCCGGACGACCAACACGGCCACCTGGCCCTCAGGACCGAACCCCGCGCGCGACAGCAGGAGACCGAGCAGCACGGCCACCGGCTCGCTCTCGCTCTCCAGGGCCGCCAGCGCGTCCCTGCCCCACCCGCGCAGCACCTCCGCGTCCGCGTCCTCGCCCGCGTCGGCGAGCACCCGCGCCCAGCGGCGGGCCGTCGCCGCACCCTCGTCACAGGCGTCCACGCCGTCGCGCAGCACCGCGGGCAGTGCGGTCTCCGGGGCCGCGCACAGCCGGTGGTACGACTCCTCCAGGCGCGCGGCCCGCCAGGGCTCGTGCTCCCAGCGTTCGTCCTCCGGCACGCCCTCGGCGGCCGCCTCCGCCCGGGCCGCGAAGGCGGCGGCCAGCCGTTCGTGGTCCTCGCTCCAGCCACGGGGCGAGCGGGTGCGGCGCAGGCGCAGCATCGGGCCGCGGACGACGTCGTGGTACTGGAGGTGTCCGTCCCGGTCGGCGACGAACGGCAGGGTCCGCAGCCAGTCGAGGAGCGCGGGGTCCTCCTGGGAGACGGCGGTGAAGATGTCCTCGTTCAGTCGGCGGGGCAGCGCTCCGGCCTTGGCGGCGTCCTTGCGGTTCCGGTCGGGCTCCCCGCTCAGGAAGCGGTCCACGGCGGTGGCGCCGGCGACGCCGACCTCGCCGGGACGTGCGGCGAGGGTGGAGACCAGGACCGGGAGTCCGCCGGAGAGCCGCAGCACGTCCTGGACGACGCCCTCGTCCACGACCCCCTTCGCGGTGAGGAGTTGCCGCGCCTCGGCCTCGGTGAACGGGTCCAGGGGCAGGTCCTGGACGAAGTCGACGTAGTCCGACCAGGCGGTCGGTTCGAGCCGGTCGCGTCCGGCGACGACGAAGACGGTGGTGGCCGGCAGCGCTCCGTACCGCTCGGTGGTGATCAGGTCGCGCAGCCAGCCGTCAAGATAGGACGCGGTGCGCTCGTACGTGTCGAAGAACAGGGCGAGCCACGGGACCTCGGCCGCGACCCGCTCCAGGTCGGCCACCAGCACGGGGGTCAGGACGCGCACCGGGTCGAGGACGAGCTGGACGTCGTCCTGGTTGCGGAACCGTGCACTGAGGAGCGCCCGCAGCCGGTCGGTGCCGTGGGCCAGCCGGGTCGGGTCGACGGCTCCCGCGAAGGCGCCCACGACGGGGATCATCCCGGCCCCGATCAGCCCCACCTGGGCCACGGCCGTGCTGCCCGCCGAGGGGGCACCGCCGGGCGTCTCCCCACCCTCCGCCGCGGCGATCGTCGCCGCCTCGGCCTCGTGCCGCCGCTGCTGGTAGGCGACGAGCTGCCGGTCCAGCGCCTTCAACGGGTGCCCCTGCCGGGCGAAGGAGGCGGCGATCTCCGCCATCACCTCGGGGACGCTGTTGAGCCCTTCGTCGACGTACGCCGTCACGGCTCCGCGCCCGGCCGCGACACCCTTCAACTCGCCGACGAGCGTGGTCTTGCCGACACCCGCGTTGCCCCGCACGTGGAAGACGAAGCGGTGCCGTTCGTCCTCCACCGGAAGGTCGAAGTTCTCCCGGAACAAGGCGAGTTCGCTGCGTCGTCCGACGAACCCCGCTCTCTTTTGGTCCTTGAGCAGCGCCTGCAGCGACGGTCGCGCACCGTTGGTCATACGCCCGAGTCTTCCAGCACCCATCGCCCCCGCGCGAGCCGTTCCCGGGTGCCGGCTCTCCCCCGCGCGGCGGAGGGGGACCGTCCCCTCGACGGACGTCCGGGGCAGGGGAGTTGGCGATGCTCGAGGAGACGTAGACGTACCGCACTCCTCGATCGGAGCCTCACCGTGCTGAAGAACTCCCTGCGGGCCGCCGCCCTGCTCGCGCTGGTGGCCGCCGTCGCCGCCCCCGTCGCCGTGGCGGCGCCCGCGCCCGCCGCACCGGCGCCGGCGACCGCATCCCTCCATTCGTCCCTCAAGGGCGACGCGCGGATGGCCTATGCCGAAGCCGACGAGGAGGTCCGGGTCAGCGTGAACGCCCATGCCGCCTTCGGCCCGGCCGGCCTCCCCACCCGCTCCTGGGGCACCTTCCGCATCTCTCACGAGGTCGACGGGACCGTCCACTGGGGCGAGTTCAAGGTCGACTGCCTCAGCTCCGGCGGCCCGACCGCCACGGTGACCGGCCGCCTGGTCCGCACCAGCCCCGGCCACATCTGGCGGGAGGTGCTGGAGCCGAACACCCGCATGGGCGTGAGCTTCTACGTCCCGGAGAAGGGTGGCGAGGCACGCATCGGACTCTCCGGGGCCACACTGAAGGGCGAGCCGCTGCTCACGACGTGCATGGCCCCGGCCGCCGACGCGCCCGTCATCGAGGGCGGCTACACGCTGCGCGACCGCCGCTAGGGCCTGTCCGGCGGATCAGGGTCGGACAGGCCCCTGGTCCCCCAGCACCGGCAGCAGCTCCGGCAGATGACCGTCCGAGGCCGTCGCCGCCCGCTGCCGCTCCTCCGGGACCTCGCCGTACAGCGTCGTCCTGGGGCGGGACGGCCGCCCCGCCGCCTCCGCGATGGCGGTCAGGTCCTGGATCGAGCGGTACGAGCCGTAACTCGAGCCCGCCATCCGGGAGATGGTCTCCTCCATCAGCGTGCCGCCGAGGTCGTTGGCGCCCGAGCGGAGCATCTCGGCGGCGCCGTCCGCGCCCAGCTTCACCCAACTGGTCTGGATGTTGGGGATGTGCGGGTGGAGGAGGAGCCGGGCCATGGCGGTGACCGCGCGGTTGTCGCGGACAGTGGGGCCGGGGCGCGAGATGCCCGCGAGGTAGACCGGCGCGTTGGTGTGGATGAAGGGCAGCGTCACGAACTCGGTGAAGCCACCGGTCTCCTGCTGGATCCGGGAGAGCGTACGGAAGTGGCCGAGCCAGTGCCGGGGCTGGTCCACATGCCCGTACATCATCGTGGACGAGGAGCGGATGCCCAGCTCGTGGGCGGTGGTGACGACCTCGATCCAGGTGGCGGTGGGCAGCTTGCCCTTGGTGAGCACCCAGCGGACCTCGTCGTCGAGGATCTCGGCGGCCGTGCCGGGGATCGAGTCGAGTCCGGCCTCCTTCGCCGCCGTCAGCCACTCGCGGATCGAGAGCCCGGTGCGGGTCGCTCCGTTGACGACCTCCATGGGGGAGAAGGCGTGCACGTGCATGCCCGGCACGCGCTCCTTCACGGCCCGCGCGATGTCGAAGTAGGCCGTGCCGGGCAGGTCCGGGTGGATGCCGCCCTGCATGCACACCTCGACCGCGCCGACGTCCCACGCCTGCTGGGCGCGGTCGGCGACCTGCTCCAGGGACAGGGTGTAGGCGTCGGCGTCGGTGCGGCGCTGGGCGAAGGCGCAGAAGCGGCAGCCGGTGTAGCAGACGTTGGTGAAGTTGATGTTCCGCGTGACGATGTACGTGACGTCGTCACCGGAGACCGCGCGGCGGACGTCGTCCGCGATGCGGGTGAGCGCGTCGAGCGCCGGGCCGTCGGCGTGCAGCAGCGCGAGGGCCTGGTCGTCGGTGAGCCGGGTGGGGTCGTCGGCGGCGACGGCGAGGGCCTCGCGCACGTCCGTGTCGATGCGCTGCGGGACCATGCCGGGGGCCGCGGCCTCGCGCAGCGCCTCCCAGTCGCCGTAGACCTCGTCGAAGTCGTCGCGGCGGTCGTGGGTGCGGCCGGTGGTGTCGATGGTGCGGTGCAGATCGGTGCGGCCGGTCGCGACGAACGCCTCGTCCGGCTCCTGCCACGGCAGTCCGCGCACGGGCGCGTCCGGGTCGGCGAGGCCCGTCTCGGGGTCGGCGAGCGCGCGGACGTGCGGGAGGAGCCGCGGGTCGAGCCAGGGCTCGCCCCGGCCGACGAACTCCGGGTAGACGCAGAGGCGTTCGCGCAGTTCGAAGCCGGCGGCGCGGGACTTCTCGGCGAGGGCGTCGATCTGCGGCCAGGGCCGCTCGGGGTTCACATGGTCGATGGTGAGCGGGGAGACCCCGCCCCAGTCGTCGATGCCGGCGGCGATCAGCCGGCCGTACTCCTCGTCGACGAGGTTCGGCGGGGCCTGCAGGCAGGCGGAGGGGCCCATGATGTGCCGGGCGACGGCGATCGTGGCGACCAGGTCGTCCAGTTCGGCGTCCGGCATCCCGCGCATCGCCGTGTCCGGCTTGGCGCGGAAGTTCTGGATGATCAGCTCCTGGATGGAGTGGTAGGCGCGGGAGACGCGGCGGAGCGCGAAGAGGGAGTCGGCCCGCTCCTCGTACGTCTCGCCGATCCCGATGAGCAGCCCGCTGGTGAACGGCACCGAGGAGCGGCCCGCGTCCTCCAGGACCCGCAGCCGCACGGCCGGCTCCTTGTCGGGGGAGCCGTGGTGCGGGCCGCCCGGCTCCGACCAGAGCCGGGTCGCGGTCGTCTCCAGCATCATGCCCATGGACGGGGCGACGGGCTTGAGCCGCTGGAAGTCGGTCCAGGACAGAACGCCCGGATTCAGGTGCGGGAGCAGTCCCGTCTCCTCCAGGATCCGGATCGCCATGGCCCGTACGTACGCGAGGGTGTCGTCGTACCCGTGCGCGTCGAGCCACTCGCGCGCCTCGGGCCAGCGGTCCTCGGGCTTGTCGCCGAGCGTGATCAGGGCTTCCTTGCAGCCCATTTCGGCGCCGCGTCGGGCGATGTCGAGGACCTCGTCGGGGGACATGAACATCCCGTGGCCGGCCCGGCGCAGCTTGCCCGGCACGGTGACGAAGGTGCAGTAGTGGCACTTGTCCCGGCACAGCCGGGTCAGCGGGATGAACACGCTCTTCGAGTACGTGATGACACCGGGCCGTCCGGCGGCCTCGAGCCCCGCGTCCCGCACCCGCCCGGCGGACGCCACGAGGTCGTCCAGGTCCGCGCCCCGCGCCTGAAGCAGCACGGCGGCCTCGGCGACATCGAGCGCCACCCCGTCCCTGGCCCTCTTGAGGGCGCGACGCATGGCGTTCTCGGTGGGCCGTTCTGCCGGTCCGGGCTGGTGATCCGTCATGGACCGAGCATACGAGTGACCGCCCGAGGCCGGACCTCCCCCCGAACACCGGGTCCGCTCACTCCGTGTCCGGGTACCCGCACCCGGCTCGGTCGAGGTGACGCGCGGGGGCGAGCTGCCGCCGGTCATGCCGGGCGGGGACTCCGTCCAGGACATGAAGCCGCCGACGCTCCGATGAGGTGGGCCGATCAGAGGTACTGGGCGTACTCGTCCAGCACCCCCAGCACCTCCGCCTCGTCCCCCGGCGGCAGTTGCAGCACGACCTCCTCGCAGCCCAGCTCCGCGTAGTGCGCCAGCTTCCCCGGGTTCGGCAGGACCGCGTACGGGACGACCTGCAGGGTCTTCGGGTCGCGGCCGGCCTTCTCCCAGACCTCGCGGAGCACCGGCATCGACTGCGTCAGGCCGCGGCCGCCGATCGGCATCCAGCCGTCCGCGTACTCGGCGATCTGAGCGAAGAGCTTGGGGCCCGCCGCGCCCCCGAGCAGGGTGCGCGGGGCGCCGCCCGCCGGCTTGGGGTACGCGTGGGACGCCCGTACCGACACCCCGAACTCGCCCTCGTACGACGTTGGTTCGGGCGCCCACAGCGCCCGCATCAGCGCCATCCGCTCCCGGCCGAGCTCGCGCCGCGTCGCCCACTCCACGCCGTGGTCGGCGGCCTCCTCCTTGTTCCAGCCGAAGCCGACGCCGAGGGTGAAGCGGCCGCCCGAGAGATGGTCGAGGGTGGCGATCTGCTTGGCCAGGACGATCGGGTCGTGCTCGGTGATCAGCGTGATGCCGGTGCCGAGGGCGAGCCGCTCGGTGACGGCGGAGGCCTGACCGAGGGCGACGAAGGGGTCGAGGGTACGGCCGTACTCGGGGGGCAGTTCGGAGCCCGCCGCCGGGTAGGGCGTGGTCCGTTCGATCGGGATGTGGGTGTGCTCGGGGAGGTAGAGCCCGGCGAAGCCGCGCTGCTGCAGCTCCCGCGCGAGGCGCACGGGGGTGATGGTCTCGTCGGTCAGGAAGATCGTGGTCGAGATCCGCATAGCGGCACGGTAGGGGCTGCGGCGGGGATTTCCGAGAGGTGCGACGCTGCGGGCCTCTTGCGTTGTCCGGGAGTTCACGGCGTCATATGAGGGTGCCGGACATGAGCGAACCGACCAGACGAACGCTCCTCGTGACCTCAGCCGCGTCGGCCCTTACGTTGGGAAGCGTGAGCTTCGCCCAGGCCGACACCCCCGGCGGCGACCGTACGGAGACGGTCAGCGGCACGCTGCCGCCCGGCTCCCCCGACTTCGTGTACCTCCCCGTCGAGATCCCGCGCGGGGTGCGCGAGATCCATGTCTCCTACGCGTACGAGCGGCCGGCCGTCCCCGCCGGGACGCAGGGCAACGCCCTGGACATCGGCCTCTTCGACCAGCGCGGCACCGAGCTCGGCGGCAAGGGCTTCCGGGGCTGGTCGGGCGGGGCGCGCAAGGAGTTCTTCGTGCGCACCGACGAGGCGACCCCGGGCTATGTCGCCGGTCCGCTGAAGGCCGGGACCTGGTTCGTGGTGCTCGCCCCGTACACGGTGGCGCCGCAGGGACTCACGTACGCGGTGACGATCACCCTCCGGTTCGGCGCCTCGCTGCCCACGCCCAGGCCGGTGTACCCGCCGGAGCGGGCCGAGGGCCGGGGCAGGGCCTGGTACCGCGGCGACTGCCATCTGCACACCGTGTACTCGGACGGGCGCCGCACGCCCGCCGAGGTCGCCGCGCTCGCGCGCGCCGCCGGGCTCGACTTCCTGACCACCACCGAGCACAACACCCATGCCGCGCACGGGGCGTGGGCGGAGCTCGCGGACGACGACCTGCTGATCCTCCTCGGCGAGGAGGTCACCACCCGCAACGGGCACGTCCTGGCCCTGGGCACGGACCCCGGCACCTTCGTGGACTGGCGCTACCGGGCGCGGGAGAACCGCTTCGGACACTTCGCGCGCGAGATCCGCCGGGCGGGCGGCCTGGTCGTCCCGGCGCATCCGCACGCCACCTGCATCGGCTGCAACTGGAAGTTCGGCTTCGGCGATGCGGACGCGGTCGAGGTGTGGAACGGCCCGTACACCCCCGATGACGAGGTGTCACTGTCCGGCTGGGACGCGGCGCTCGCCAAGGGCCGCTGGACCCCGGCGATGGGCAACAGCGACGCGCACCGGGACCCGGACCGCGTCGGCACACCGCAGACCGTGGTCCTGGCCGACGACCTGAGCCGGGAGGCGATCCTGGCGGGCCTGCGGGCGGGCCGTTCGTACGTCGCCGAGTCCTCGTCCGTCTCCCTGGACTTCGCGGTGACGGACGGCCGGGGCCGCTCGGCGGGCATCGGCGAGCGGCTGAAGGTCCCGGCGGACGAGCCCGTGACCGTCCGGCTGACGGTGACCGGCGCCCCGGCGGGCGGCACGGTCCGCTTCGTCACGGACCAGGGCGTCCTGCACACGGCGCCGGCCACGGGTCCGGTGGAGTGGGTGACGACGGCCGCGTACGCGTCCTACGTACGGGCGGAGGTACGGCACCCGGCGACGCTGCCGCCGCTGCCGGGGGCGCTCGTCGCCTTCACGAACCCGGTCTTCCTGGAGGCGGCCCGCTGATCAGCCCTGGTACTCGCTGAGGTCGATGGCGTGCACGCGCAGCGGGACGCCGAAGACCGGGTGGGTCGTGTCGCGCTCCGGGGTCATGCCGAGCTTGCGCATGACGTTCTCGGAGGCGGTGTTGGAGATGTGGGCGATCGAGATCACCCGGTCCAGACCGCGGTCCTGGAGCGCGAACTCCAGGGCCGCGTGGGCGGCCTCGGAGGCGTACCCCTGGCCCCAGAAGGGACGCCCGAGCCGCCAGCCGATCTCCACCTCGTGCGCCAGCTCGGGCAGGAACTCCGGCACGGAGAGCCCGGCGAAGCCGATCAGCTCGCCGGAGCCGAGGAGCTCGACGGCGAAGAGCCCGAAGCCCTCCTCGTCCCACTCCTCCTCCCACCGCTCGATGTCCTCGGCGGTCTGCTCCAGGTCGCGGGTGGATCCGTCGCCGATCCAGCGCATCACCTCGGGGTCGGCGTTGATCTCGGCCATCGGGACGAGGTCGTCGTCGGTCCAGCGGCGCAGGAGGAGGCGGGGGGTGTGGATCTCGGTCATGGCCCCATGGTCTCGCACCACGCCCGCCACCGGCGTCACGGTCCGCCGGACAGGCCCTAGGGCTCCACGGCCCGCTGCTCGGCCGCAAGGGCGCCGTAGCCTCCCGCCTCCCAGACCCGTTCGCGGAACTGCTGGAAGGTGAGCGGCCGGGAGTCCTCCCCGAAACCGGCGCCGAAGTGGACCGTTCCGCAGCGGGAGCAGTACCAGGCCCGGGACCACAGGTCTTCGGCCGTGGGGCGGCCGCGCATCACCCGCCGGAATGCGGTTCTGCGCCGGGCGAGCTGGACGAAGGCGAGGACGGCGGCCAGCAGGGCGAGCGCGGAGATCACACCGAGGAAGGTGAGGCTCGGCTCGGGCTCCGGCACCCCGTACAGCGCGAAGTCCGGGGCCTGGTCCTCCTCGGGGAACCAGTGGCCCGCCTGCGTTCCCGCGACGAAGGTGGCCACGGACACCAGGACCGCGAGCACGCCGAGACACCCCATCGCGTAGGTCGGCGGCTTCGGCGCGGGCGCGAGGGCGTCCGACAGGGCCGTCGTCACCCGGCTGGTGACCGTACGGTCCTGGCCGTCCCGCCGCTCGGTCACGCGGATCGCATCCCTGCCCTCCAGATAGACGGCCGGAACCGCCTGCACGCGATCCGTCCCCCGACATCCCGGACATGCCGGCACCTGCGTCACGCTGCCCCCCTGAGCACCTCGCGTCATTCGTGCGCACAGTGTGCCGCATCCCGAAGGCACTTGACCTCAACCAAGGTTGAGGCACGAGCCTGGTCGCATGAACACGGAATCCACCGCAGACACCGCCGCCATCACCCGCCTCTTCGACCGCTACCTCCGCTCCCTCGACGACCGCGGCGCGTTCGACGCCGCCTGGGCGGCTTCCTTCTTCACCGAGGACGCCACCACCTCAACCCCCGCGGGGGACGTGCGCGGGCGGGACGCCGTCGCCGCGAACGTGCGGATGGCGATGGGGCTCTTCGACCGGACCCTGCACATCGGCTCGAACTACCTGATCGACGTGGACGGCGACCGCGCCACCCTGCTCGGCAACCAGCTCTCCACCCACGTCCTCGCCGGCGACGGCGGGCTGTTCGTCTCCGGTGGGCGGACGGAGAACGAGCTCGTCCGCACCGCCGAGGGCTGGCGGCTGTCCCGGGCCGATCTGCGCATCGTCTGGACGCAGGGAAATCCGCCTGTGCTTCCGTAGCCCACCTGCTTGGATGATCGTCATGCTGAACCGCCTCGAGACGTACTACGACGCCGTCCCCCGATCCGCCGCCCGCGCCGAGGAGTTCGGGCCGCTGACCCTGTTCGTACGGGAGGGGGAGGGCTGGCCCTACTACGCGCGGCCCGCGCTCGGGTTCTCCGGGGAGGTGTCCGTCGCGGAGGTGGAGCGGGTCCGGGCGCGGCAGCGTGAGCTGGGGGTGCCCGAGGCGTTCGAGTGGGTGGCGGAGACGACGCCGGGGCTCCGCGCGGCCGTCGAGAAGAGCGGGCTCGTGGTGCACGAGCACCCGCTGATGGTCCTCGACGGGGAGGGCACGCCCGTCCCCGGACCCGAGGACGTCACCGTACGGATCGTGGGCGCCGACGATCCCGTCCTGCCGTCGGCCGCCGCCGTCCCGTACGCCGCCTTCGGGGTCGCCCCCGACGCCTCGGTCGCCACCCAGTTGGCCGCCCGGATCCGCGCGGGTCTCACCCGGCTCGCCGCGGCCGTGGACGCGTCCGGCGCCGCGCTGTCCGCCGGGCAGCACCAGCCGGTCGGCACGGTCACGGAGGTCGTCGGCGTCGGCACCCTGCCGGACGCCCGCCGCCGCGGCCTGGGCCTCGCGGTGACCGCCGCCCTGGTCGCGGACGCCCGGGCAGCGGGTGTGGAGACCGTCTTCCTGACGGCGACGGACGAGGCGGTGGCACGCCTCTACGGCCGGCTCGGCTTCCGGACGGTCGGCACCGCACTGATCGCCGAACCGGCGTCCTGAAAGGTCTCGTCCTGAGAGGTCTCGCGAAAAAACTTCCCGGGACCTGTCACATCCGCGTCGCGCGCTCCGTCAGTCCAGTGAAGGCAACAGGAACGGCCCCACGGACCAGAAGGAGCGAGCACCATGCAGCACGAACTCAAGCCCCGGATGACCAACCCCGCCTACGTCATCCCCGAGGCCGCATCGGCCATCCAGGACCTGGTCAAGGCCACCCGCCAGGGCGGCGTCCCGGAGTCGACCCTGGAGCTCGTGCACCTGCGGGCCAGCCAGATCAACAGCTGCGGCTTCTGCGTCGACTACGGCGTCAAGAGCGCCCGGAAGGCCGGGGTGAGCGACGAGAAGCTGTTTGCCGTCGCCGCCTGGCGCGAGGCACCGTACTTCTCCGACGAGGAGCGGGCCGCGCTGGCGCTCGCCGAGCACGCGACGCGGCTCGCCGACACCTCGGACGCCGTGCCGGACGAGGTGTGGGACGCGGCCGCCGACCACTACGACGAGAAGCAGCTCGCCGCGATCGTGCTGATGGTCGGCCTCACCAACCTGTTCAACCGGCTCAACGTCACGGTGAAGCAGCCGGCCGGCGTGGGCTTCTGACGGTCGCCTCGCGCACCATGAGGACGTCGATCGGGTCCTCGGACTCGATCGCGAACCCCTCGCGCTCGTAGAGCCGCTGTGCCGCACTGCCCCGCAGCACCTGGAGCCGTACGGGGAGGGATTCCTCGTCCGCCCGGGCGAGGAGGCCCCGCAGGACCGCCGTCCCGAGACCCTGTCCCTGGGTCTCGGGGGCCAGGTAGAAGTGCTCGAGGTACAGCCCGCGCCCCTTCTCGTACGGGCGGAACGTCACGCAGCCCGCGAAGACCCCGTCGGTCTCGACGACCGAGGTGTGCTCCGGCGAGAAGCCCTCCCTCAGCCGCTGCCGCACCCGGTGTTCGTCGTAGCGGTCGAGCCGCACGAGATCGTCCCGCATCACCGTCGCCCGCAGCTCGGCGATCGTCTCCACGTCCTCCGCCCGCCCCGGGCGCAGCGACCACGTCAATCTCGTATGCACGTACGCATCCTATGGAGCGCTGAGGAGCGCTCCGTGTCCGCAGGCGCTATGTGGTGGCCGGTACCGCGACCTCGGGCGCGAGCACCGCCGCCGGCAGACCCACGTACGCCGTGACGCCGTTGCCGTCCGTCGGGCGCAGCTCCACATGCGCGCCCAGGCGAGCGGCGAGCCGGCCGACCACGTAGTGGCCGAGGTAGCGGGTGGGGGCGACCAGGAAGCTCTCGTCGCCGGACAGCCGGGCGTTGGCGCGGGCCAGGTCGTCCGCGCCCATGCCGACGCCCCGGTCGACCACCGCCAGGCAGTACTCGTCGAGGTCGCGCCAGCCGTACACCTCGACCGGCAGCTGCACGGACGAGTGGACGAGCGCGTTCTCGATCAGTTCGGCGAGCAGGTGCGACAGGTCGGCGACGGCGTCGCCGCGGATGCGGCAGGGTTCGACGTCGGCCGTCGCGACCCGCTGGTACTGCTCGACCTCCGCGACCGCCGACTGCACCACCTCCCGGGCGGTCACCGTGCCCGGCCAGGCCCGCTGCGGCTCCTGTTCCCCGGCGAGGACGAGCAGCGACTCGGCGTTGCGGCGCATCCGGGTGGCGAGGTGGTCGAGCTCGAAGAGTTCGCCGAGTGCCTCCGGGTCGATCTCCTGGCTCTCCAGGGTGGTGATGAGCCCGAGCTGCCGCCGCAACAGGCTCTGGTTCCGGCGGCCGAGGTTGGCCAGGGACTCTGAGGTGTTGCGGCGCAGGGCGGCCTGTTCGGCAGCGAGGCCGACGGCCGTCCGCTCCACGTTGCGCAGCGCGGCGGCGAGCTGGGTGATCTCCTGGGCGCTGCCGGGCACGTCAGGGCGGTATGGCGGCGAGGTGGCCGCCTCCGTTCCCCCGTCCGCGTCCTGGATGCGCTGCACCGCCTCCTGGAGCCGTACGCCCGCCACCTCGTCGGCCTCCTCGGCGAGCGCGCCGAGCGGGCGGGTGATGGAGCGCGCGGAGAGTACGGCGAGGGCGGCTGCGACCGCCACGATGAGGAAGCCGAGGGCGACGAACCCGCCGAGCTGCCCGGTGGCCGCCGAGCTGAGCTGCCCGGCCCGGGCCCGCGCGTCCGCGCCGACGCCGCGCTGCACGCCGTAGAGGTCGTCCACGAGGACCGTCATCGACTTCCACCACAGGTCGGGGTCGACGGTGACGCGGGAGCCGTCGGCCGCCGCGGCGGCCCGTTTCTCCAGCTCAGCGGCGCGGCGGGCGTCGGCGGTGGCAAGGGCCTTGTCGAGGGCCGCGCGCTGGGCCGGGGTCGCGGACCGGTCGTAGTGGTCCAAGGCGGCCACCCGGGCGGCCCGGACCTCCGCGAAGGCCAGGTACTCGTCGGCCCGGAAGCGCCCGGCGGCGAAGACCCCGTTGAGGGAGCCGCGCTCCAGCGCCACGGACTCGGTGGCGTCACCCAGCGCCCGCAGCGCGTCCATGGCGTCGCCGAGGGCCCGGTCGCCCCCGGCGGCGTGGGCGGTGTGGCTGCCGGTGAGGGTGACGATGGCGTCGCTGTAGAAGGCGAAGGCCTCGGTGCGCGAGCCGCCCGCGTCAACCGTCGAGCGCACCACCGTCAGCCGGCCCAGTGGGTCGGTGCCCGGCAGGTCGCCGAGCGCGGCGCGGGCGGTGTCGGAGCGGGCGCGCTGGGCGTCGAGGTCGTCGCGGTACTGCCGCGCGCCGCCGAGGAGCCCGTTGCTGAGCCCGCGCTCGCGCTGGAGTTCGTGGACGAGGGCCTGGACGGCGAGGACGCGGTCGACCCGGTCGCGGGTCTCGCGGGCGGCGGCCCAGTCGCCTGCGCGGTCGGCGACGGCGAGGCCGGTGACGACGAGGAGGAGGCAGGTCGGTACGGCGAGGACGACGGCAACCCGGCCGCGGATGGTGCGCCAGCCGGGGGTCAGCCGTGCGAGGCGCCGGATGACATGTGCTGTGGGAGTCACGCCGTACAACGGTAGGCAGGGGCGCGTCGCCCGCCATTTCCCTTCCGTAAGAGGGCAGTTGCACTCCGCTCACCCCGGCGGGTTCGAACGGAATGTGGCGCGGGTCACCTGCCCGTAACGCGCGCCCGCCACGGCCGCGGACCGGCCTCACGTAACCCGCCCTGCGGCCCTCGCGTTGGAGCGGACATGAAGAAGATCCTCACCGCAGCCCTGACCGGACTCGCCGTGGCCGGCAGCATCGGCGCCGCCGGGTCGGCCGTCGCCGACACCGCCGACCTCGGCAACGCCAACCTTCCCTCCGTCGTCCCGCTGAGCGGCCTCCTGAACCCCCAGGAGAAGCCGGCCTCGGCCGCGGACATGCCGGCCGCCAATGCAACCGTCGAGGGGCTCCTGCCCGGGCGCTGATGCCGCGCCCCGCGAGAAACGCCGAGGTGGCGGGACCGATCCGGTCCCGCC